>JADGIB010000110.1 GCA_019683665.1 Solirubrobacteraceae bacterium | reverse complement strand
AGCGACGGCAAGGCGAACGTCCTCGTCATCACCGCCGACGAGGTCTCGGCCAGCGAGCCGATCACGAGGGCGCTGAACGACGAGTTCGCCACCCAGTGCCCGGACTGCAAGGTCGAGACGATCAACGTCCCGATCGCGGAGTGGGGCACGAAGATCCAGCCTGAGGTCCAGTCGGCGATCACGAAGAACCCGAACCTCGACTGGGTCCTGCCGATCTACGACGGCATGTCCACCGCGGCCGGCGCCGGCATCCAGGCCGCCGGCAAGGCGAACGAGATCAAGGTCGCCTCGTACAACGGCACGCCGGCCATGCTCAAGCAGGTCGCCGACACGCCGTGGATGGACATGGACATCAGCGAGTCCATGGCCTGGCTCGGCTACGCGAACATGGACACGATCTTCCGCGCCCTCGCGGGCCAGGAGTCGATCGACGAGAAGGCCCCGCTGCGGATCATGTCCAAGGACAACATCGCCGAGGCCGGCACCCCGCCGTCGCCGGACAAGGGCATGGGCGACTCCTACGTCTCGGGCTACCGGAAGCTCTGGGGCCTGGAGTAGCCATGCCGGCGCCGCACTCCACCACGCCGGCCGCGCCGCAGGGCGCGGCCGGCGAGGCGCCCCCCGTCATCGCCCTGCGCCACCTCACGAAGCGCTTCGGCGGCGCGACCGCGCTCGACGACGTCGCCCTCACGATCGAGCACGGCGAGGTCCACGGCCTGCTGGGCGAGAACGGCTCGGGCAAGTCGACCCTGATCAAGGTCCTCGCCGGCTACCACGCGCCGGAGCCGGGCGCCGAGCTCGAGGTCAACGGCCGTCCGGTGCGCCTGCCGCTGGCGCCGAACCAGTTCCGCGAGCTGGGCCTGTGCTTCGTGCACCAGGACCTCGGCCTCATCGGCGACCTCACGGTGCTGGAGAACCTCCGCATCGGCGAGCTGGCGGCGAGCCGCAGCCTGCGCATCCGCTGGTCGCGCGAGCGCCGCGCCGCCCGCGAGACCTTCGAGCGCTACGGGTTCGACCTCGACCCGGACGCGATCGTCAACGAGATCCCGGAGACCGACCGGGCGCTGCTGGCGATCGTCCGCGCCGTGGAGGAGATGCGCGCCACGCTCGCCCACGACGAGCGCGGCCTGCTCGTCCTGGACGAGCCCACCGTCTTCCTGCCGCGCGAGGGCGTCCAGCGGCTGTTCGCGCTCGTGCGCGACATCGTCGCGCGCGACGCCAGCGTGCTGTTCGTCTCCCACGACCTCGACGAGGTCCGCGAGATCACCGACCGCGTCACCGTGCTGCGCGACGGACGCGTCCACGCCACCGTCGTCACCGCCGAGGCGACCGAGGCCGAGCTCGTCGAGCTGATCATCGGCCGCTCCCTGGCGGCCTTCGAGCACACCGCGCCCGAGCGGCCGTCCGGCGACACGACGCTCGCCGTGCGCGACCTCGCCGGGCGGACGGTCGACGGGGTCGGCTTCGAGGCCCACCGCGGCGAGATCGTCGGCCTGACCGGGATCATCGGCTCGGGCTTCGATGAGGTCCCGTACCTGCTGTTCGGGGCGCGCCCCTGCCGCGCGGGCGAGCTCGTCGTCGGCGGCCGATCGCACCCGCTGCCGCTCATGACGCCCCGCGACGCGCTCGCGGCGCGGATGGCGCTCCTGCCCGCCAACCGGCAGGTCGACGGCAGCGTCGGGACGCTGTCGGTGGCCGAGAACGCGATGCTGCAGGTGCTGGACCGCTACCGGCCGGCGGCCCTGCGGCTGCGCCGCCTGCGGTCGGACGCGGCGGCGCTGCTGGACCGCTTCGACGTCCGCCCGCGCGACCCGGACGCCGAGTACGCGTCCCTGTCGGGCGGCAACCAGCAGAAGGTCCTGCTGGCCAAGTGGCTGCAGACCGAGCCGCAGGTGCTCCTCCTGCACGAGCCGACCCAGGGCGTCGACATCGGCGCCCGCGAGCAGATCTTCACCCTGCTGCGCGACGAGGCGCAGCGCGGCACCACGATCGTCTGCGCGAGCTCCGACCACGAGCAGCTGGCCGCCGTCTGCGACCGCGTGCTCGTGTTCGGCCGCGGGCGGATCGCCCGCGAGCTGACCGGTGCCGACGTGACCAAGACGCGCATCGCCGAGGCCGCGCTCAACAGCAGCGCCGGCACGGCGTCCATCACGACCGACACGGAGGAGTGAACCCCATGTCCGCCAGGGTTGCCGTTCAGCGCTACGCGCTCGTGGGGGCCTGGATCGCGGTGATCGTCCTGTTCTGCGTGCTGCGCCCGGACACGTTCGCGACCACCTCCAACGTGCAGAACATCCTCGGCTCGCAGGCCGTCCTGCTCGTGCTCACGCTCGGCCTGCTGCTGCCGCTGACGACCGGCGACTTCGACCTCTCGATCGCCTCGGTGCTCTCGCTGTCCTCGATGGTGCTCGCGCTGCTCAACGGCGAGCAGGGCTGGGCGCTGCTGCCGGCGATGGGCGTCGCGCTCGCCGCGGGGCTCGCCGTCGGCGTGTTCAACGGGGCGTGCGTGGTCCTGCTCGGGCTGGACTCGTTCATCGTCACGCTCGGCAGCGGCACGTTCGTCGCCGGCGTCGTGACGTGGATCAGCGACTCGCGCACCGTGACCGGCCTGAGCCCGCAGCTCAGCGAGTGGGTGATCAACAACCGGATCCTCGGCGTCTCG
The DNA here is from genome assembly GCA_019683665.1 of Solirubrobacteraceae bacterium. Taxonomy (GTDB): domain Bacteria; phylum Actinomycetota; class Thermoleophilia; order Solirubrobacterales; family Solirubrobacteraceae; genus Capillimicrobium. The sequence continues at coordinate 8,091 of JADGIB010000110.1, read as the reverse complement.
CTGATCTTCTACTACGGCCTCGCGCTCGTCATCGCGCTCTGGTACGTGCTCACGTACACGGCGGTCGGGCGGCGGCTGCTGTTCGTCGGCCGCGGGCGCAGCGTCGCGCGGCTGTCGGGCCTGCGCGTCGGGCCGCTGCGCTGGTCGGCGCTCGCCGGCTCGGCCTTCATCGCCGCGCTCGCCGGCATCCTCTACGCGGGGACGACGGGCGGCGCCGACCCGTCGTCGGGCCAGTCGTTCCTGCTGCCGGCCTTCGCCGCCGCGTTCCTCGGCGCGACCGCGGTGACGCCCGGGCGCTTCAACGCCTGGGGCGCGTTCATCGCCGTCTACTTCCTCGTGACCGGCATCACCGGCCTGCAGCTGCTCGGCGTCGACAACTTCGTCCAGCAGCTCTTCTACGGCGGCGCGCTCGTGCTGGCGGTCGCCCTCTCGCAGATCGTCCGCCGGCGCGCGGCGGGACGCGAGGCGGTGGCGGCATGAGCGCGGCGAAGCGGTCGATCCGCCCGCTGCTGGAGAGCAGCGAGATCAGCGTCGTGCCGGGGGCCGGCACCGCGCTCGAGGCCCGCGTCATCGAGGAGTGCGGGTTCCCGGCCATCTACGTCAGCGGCTACGCGACCGCCGCCGCCGTCCACGGGCTGCCGGACATCGGCCTGATCGGGTCGGCCGAGGTCGTCGCCAACGTCGAGGCGATCCGCCACGTGACGACGGCGCCGCTGATCGTCGACGCCGACACCGGCTACGGCGACGCGGTCAACGTCCGCGACACCGTGCGCCGGCTCGAGCGGGCCGGGGCCTCGGCGATCCAGCTCGAGGACCAGGTGTGGCCCAAGCGCTGCGGCCACATGGCCGACAAGGAGGTCGTCGACGCGAACACGATGGCCCGCAAGGTCCGGGCCGCCGTGGCGGCGCGCCGCGACGAAAACACGGTGATCATCGCGCGCACCGACGCGCGGGCGCCGCTCGGGCTCGACGAGGCGATCCGCCGCGCCCGGCTGTACCGCGCCGCCGGCGCGGACGCGACCTTCGTCGACGCGCCGCAGTCGGTCGACGAGCTGCGGCGGATCGCGGCCGAGGTCGAGGGCCCGTCGGTGGTGAACATGTCCGAGACCGGGCTGACCCCGCTGCTGTCGGCCCGCGACCTCGGCGAGCTGGGGTTCTCGCTCGTGATCTTCCCGAGCTCGGCGGTGCGGGTCACCGCGCACGCGCTGCGGGCGTTCCTCGAGGAGCTGCGGCGCACCGGCGACTCGCGCTCCTGGGTCGGGTCGATGGCGTCGCTGGGCGCCCTCAACGGGCTCGTCGGCCTGGACGACGCCGAGGCGTTCGACGCATCCATCGCAGACGAGGCGGTGCAGGCATGATCGAGACGCGTGCTGCGGTCCTGCGGCGGGCCGGGACCCCCGGCGAGCCGCCGCCCTTCGACGGGTTCGCCGTCGAGGACGTCCTGCTGTCGGAGCCGGGCCCGGGCGAGGTCCTCATCGACGTCGCCGCGGCCTGCCTCTGCCACTCGGACCTGTCGGTGATGACCGGCCACCGGCCGCGGCCGGTGCCGATGGTCCTCGGCCACGAGGCGAGCGGCCGGGTGGCCGCGGTCGGCCCAGGGGTGACGCGCTTCCGCCCCGGCGACCCGGTCCTCATGACCTACGTCCCGCGCTGCGGCCGCTGCCGGCCGTGCGCCGAGGGGCGCCCGGCGCTGTGCGAGCCGGGCAACGCGGCGAACGTCGCCGGGACCCTGCTCACGGGCCGGCGGCCGTTCCGCGACGGCGACGGCGAGCTGCACCAGCACCTCGGCCTGTCGGCGTTCTCGCACCGGACCGTCGTCTCGGAGGCGTCGCTCGTGCGCCTGCCCGACGACGTCCCGCTCGTCGAGTGCGCGCTGCTCGGCTGCGCGGTGGTCACGGGCGTCGGCGCGGTCGTCAACACGGCGCGCGTGGAGCCCGGCACGAGCGTCGTCGTCTTCGGCCTCGGGGGCGTCGGCCTGTGCGCGGTCATGGGCGCGCGGCTGGCCGGCGCGGCGACCGTCATCGGGGTCGACCCCGACCTGCGCAAGGCCGACCTCGCCCGCGAGCTCGGCGCCGACGAGGTGCTGCCCGGGGGGCCGGACCTCGTCGAGGAGCTGCGCGAGCGCACCGGCGGCGGCGCCGACTACGCGTTCGAGGCGGCCGGCGTCCCGGTCGCCTTCGAGCAGGCCTACGCGGCGACCCGGCGGGGCGGGACGACGGTCGGCATCGGGCTGGCCGACCCGGCGGCGCGGGTGCCGTTCTCCCCGGCCGACCTCGTCGCCACCGAGCGCGTCGTCCGCGGCAGCTACATGGGCTCGACGATCCCCGAGCGCGACATCCCGCGCTACGTCGAGCTGCTGCGCGCCGGGCGGCTGCCGCTGCAGCGGCTCGTCGGCGAGCGGCTGACGCTCGAGGAGGTCCCCGGCGCGATGCGCCGCCTCCACGACGGCGTCGTCGGCCGCCAGCTCATCGAGATCGGAGGGGCGGCGGCGTGAGCGCGCCGCGGACGATGACGGCGAAGATCCTCGCGGCCCACGGGCTCGAGGAGCTCACGCCCGGGGCCTTCGGGCTCGCGCGGGTGGATCGGGTCCTCGTCAACGACGTCTCGGGCGCCGTCGCGATCCGCGAGCTCGCCCGCATGGGCGCCGAGCGGGTCTTCGACCCGGGGCGGGTGGCCTGCGTCGCCGACCACTTCTGGCCGGCGAAGGACGCGCGCAGCGCCGAGCACGTCGCCCGCCTGCGTGCGTTCGCCGAGGCCCAGGGCATCGAGGCCTACTTCGAGGCGGGCGCCACCCCGACCGCGGGCATCGAGCACGCGGTGATCGCCGAGGCGGGGCTCGTGCGGCCCGGCGACCTGCTCGTCGGCGGCGACTCGCACACCTGCACCGCCGGGGCGCTCGGCGCCCTCGGCATCGGCGTCGGCTCCACCGACCTCGCCGCGGCGATGGCGCTCGGCGAGCTGTGGCTGCGCGTCCCCGAGACGACCGCGGTGCGCTTCCGCGGCACGCCGGGGCCGTACGCGACGGGCAAGGACCTGATCCTCGCCCTGCTCGGGCGCATCGGCGTCGACGGGGCGACCTACCAGGCGCTCGAGCTCTCCGGCCCGGCGATCGACGCGCTCGACGTCGACGGGCGCCTGGCGGTCTGCAACATGGCCGTCGAGGCCGGCGCGAAGAGCGGCCTCGTCGCCGCCGACGCCGCGACGATCGCGTGGCTGGCGCCGCGCCTAGAGGACCCGTCGTCGCTGGCGCCGCTGGCGCCCGACGACGGCGCCGCCTACGAGCACGAGGTGGAGGTCGACGTCGACGGCATGGGACCGCTCGTCGCGCGGCCGCCGTCGCCCGGCGACGTCCGGCCCGTCGACGAGCTCGGCGAGGCCGTGCGGGTCGACCAGGTCTACGTCGGCAACTGCGCGAACGGCATGATCTCCGACCTGCGCCAGCTCGTCGACGTCGTCGGCGGACGGCGGGTCGCGCCGGGGGTGCGGCTGATCGTCGTGCCCGCGACCCAGGAGGTCCACCGCCAAGCCGTGGCCGAGGGGCTCGTCGAGGCGCTGCTGGACGCGGGCGCGATGGTCAGCCCGCCGACCTGCGGCGCCTGCTTCGGCGGGCACATGGGCGTCCTCGCCGCCGGCGAGACCGCGGTCGCGACGACGAACCGCAACTTCCGCGGCCGCATGGGGCACCGCGACTCGCGCGTGTTCCTGGCCAACGCCTACGTCGCCGGGGCGGCGGCGGTCGCCGGCGAGCTCGTCCACCCGTCGGAGGTGGTCGGATGAGCGCCGCGCCGATCGAGGGCCGGGTCGTGCGCCTCGGCGACGACGTCGACACCGACGTGCTGCTTCCCGGCGCCTACCTGAACGTGACCGACCCGGCCGAGCTCGGCCGCCACCTGCTCGAGGGCTACGACCCGGAGGTCGCCGCCCGCGTGCAGGCCGGCGACGTCGTCGTCGCCGGGCGCAACATGGGGTGCGGGTCGAGCCGCGAGCACGCGGTCCTCGCGCTCCGCGCGCGCGGCGTGCAGGCCGTCGTCGCCGAGAGCTTCGCGCGGATCTTCCTGCGCAACTGCCTGAACCTCGGGCTGCCGGCCGTCGAGCACCCGGCCGCCGCCCGCGCGCTCGCCGACGGCGAGCGGGTGCGCATCGACCTCGGGGCCGGGACCGTCGAGGGCGAGCGCGGGCGCTGGGAGCTGCCGCCGCAGCCCCCGTTCCTGACCGAGCTGCTGCGCGACGGCGGGCTCGTGCCCTGGGTCCGCCGGCGGCTGCACGCTCACGATCGCGAACGCTGAGACACGAGGAGAGGAACCGGTACATGGCATACCGCCTGGGCATCGACGTGGGAGGGACGTTCACCGACCTCCTGCTGCACGACAGCGACACCGGTCGCACGTGGGTGGCCAAGACGCCGAGCACGCCGCAGGACCAGTCGGTCGGCGTGCTCGAGGGCGTGCGGCTGATCGGGCAGATGGCGGAGATCGAGCCGGCGCAGCTGGACGCGATCCTGCACGGCACGACGGTGGCCACGAACGCCGTGCTGGAGAAGAAGGGCGCCCGCGTCGGCCTCATCGTCACCGAGGGCTACCGCCACATCCTCCACCTGGCGGAGGCGTGGACGCCCGGCCCGCTGTTCGGCTGGATGATCTACGAGAAGCCCGACCCGATCGCCGACGTGGCGCTCACCGTCGAGGTCTCCGAGCGGATCGCCGCGGACGGCACCGTCGTCAAGGAGCTCAGCGAGGAGGACGCGGCGCGCGCCGTCGACGCGCTGCGCGACGCGGGCGCCGAGGCGCTCACCGTCACGCTCATCAACTCGTACGCGAACCCGGACCACGAGCAGCTCGTGGCGCGGGTCGCGCGCGAGCGGGCGCCCGAGCTGCCGCTGTCGATCTCGTCGGAGATCATGCCCGAGTTCCGCGAGTACGAGCGCGCGGTGACGACGGTCATGAACGCCTACGTCGCGCCGCCGCTGGACCGCTACCTCAGCTCGCTGCGCGAGGGGCTGTCGTCGATCGACGCGCGCGCCGGGCTGCAGGTCGTCCGCTCCGACGGCGGGCTCATGTCGCTGGACACCGCCCGCCGGATGCCGGTCCACACGGTGCTGTCCGGCCCGGCCGGGGGCGTCAGCGGCGCCGCCCACGTCGCGGGCCGCGCCGGCTTCGACCGCATCATGACCTTCGACATGGGCGGCACGTCGACCGACGTCGCCGTCTGCCTCGGCGGGGCGCCGACGATCACCCGCGAGACGAACGTCGGCGACTTCCCGGTCCGCGCCCCGTCGGTCGAGGTCGCCACGATCGGCGCGGGCGGCGGCTCGATCGCCCACATCGCCGAGGCGACCGGGGCGCTGCGCGTCGGGCCGCAGAGCGCCGGCGCCGACCCGGGCCCGGCCTGCTACGGGCGCGGCGGAGCCGAGCCGACGGTCACCGACGCGAACGTCGTGCTCGGCCACCTGCCGCCGCGGCTGCTCGGCGGCGCGATGGAGCTCGACGTCGAGGCCGCGCACGCCGCGGTCAAGCGGATCGCCGACCCGCTCGGGCTCGACGTCCACGCGGCGGCCGAGGGCATCGTCCGCATCGTCAACGAGAACATGCTCGGCGCGCTGCGGATGGTGACCGTCCAGAAGGGCCGGGCGCCGGAGGACTTCGCGCTCGTCTCGTTCGGCGGCGCCGGGGGCCTGCACGCGAACGCGCTCGCCGCGCTGCTCGGCTGCTACCCGGTGATCGTGCCGGCCGAGTCGGGCGTGCTGTCGGCGCTGGGCTTCGTCGCCTCCGACGTCAAGAACGAGTTCAGCCAGACGATGATCTGCCTGCTCGACCAGCTCGACGTCGCCCGGCTGCGCGAGGGGCTGCGCGCGCTCGGCGAGCAGGGCCGCGCCTGGCTGCGCAGCGAGCGCGTCGACGACGCCGACGCGCAGCTCGAGTACCTCGCCGACCTGCGCTACGAGCGCCAGGGCTTCGAGATCCCGGTCGACCTCGGCCAGGACCTCGACGCGATCGACCTCGGCGACGTGGCGCGCCGCTTCCGCGCCGAGCACGAGCGGCTCTACGGCTTCGCGCTCGACGACGCGCCCGAGCTCGTCAACCTGCGCGTCGTGGCCCGCGGCCGGGTGCCGAAGCCCGAGCTGGAGGCCGGCGAGCTCGGCCCGCCCGACCCGTCCCCGGCCCAGCGCGGCGTGCACGTCGTCCACACCGAGGGCCGCCGCCGCGAGGTGCCGACCTACGAGCGCGCCGAGCTGCGCCCCGGCATGGAGCTGCGCGGCTACGCGATCGTCGAGCAGTACGACGCCACCACGGTCGTCCTGCCCGGCCACGTCGCCACGGTCGACCCGTACCTGAACCTGCTGATCCGCCCGGAGGGCCGGGCATGACCACGGAGGCCGCCATGAGCGTGGAGACCACCGTCGATCCCGTCACCCTCGACCTGATCGAGAACGCGCTGCTGAACGCCCGCTACGAGATGGACGAGGTCGTGCGGCGCGCGGCGATGTCGCCGACGATCCGCGTCCAGCACGACGAGTTCCCGATGATCTGCAACGCCCGCGGGCAGATGATCGTCGGGCAGTTCGGCTCGTACATCCCCGAGGTCATCGAGCGCTTCGGCGGCGACATCAACCCGGGCGACGTGGTCCTGCTCAACGACCCCTACATCTGCAAGGGGTCGATCTCGCACGCCAACGACTGGCTCGTGATCGTGCCCGTCTTCTACGAGGGCGAGCAGATCGCGTTCACGTCGATGTTCGGGCACATGATGGACGTCGGCGGCAAGGTCCCCGGCAGCCAGGTGTCGGACGCCCTCTCGATCTGGGAGGAGGGCATCCGCATCCCGCCGGTGAAGATCTTCGACCGCGGGACGCTGAACGAGACGGCGCTGGAGGTCATCCTCAACAACACCCGCACGCCGGAGGTCAACCGCAGCGACCTGATGGCGCTCATCGGCGGCTGCCGCGCGGCAGAGCGGCGCGTCATCGAGCTGTGCGACCGCTTCGGCGTGCAGGTGTTCGAGGCGGCCTGCGACGCGCTGCTGGAGCGCACGCGCCGGGCGATGGCCAAGCTCATCCGCCAGTACGTGCCGGAGGAGAAGGTCACGTTCACCGACTGGGTGGACGACGACGGCCTCGGCAACGGCCCGTTCAAGATGGTGCTGACGATCTGGCGCGAGGGCGACGTCTGCCACTGCGACTTCACCGGCACCGATCCGCAGGCCCCCGGGTCGATCAACTTCCACATCCACGAGGGGCTGTGCAAGCTCTTCTTCGGGATCTACATGATCATGGCCTTCGACCCGGCCATCCTGTTCAACGACGGGCTCTACGACGTCTTCGAGGTCACGCTGCCCGAGGGGTCGCTGCTGAACCCGAAGTTCCCGGCGCCGCTGAGCAACCGCCTCAACGTCCACACGCGGTTCTTCGACTGCATCTCCGGCGCGCTGGGCCAGAAGGCGCCGGACCTGGCGATGGCCGCCGGCTACGGCACGAGCCCGTACTTCGTGTTCTCCGGCTACGGGGAGGACGGGCGCTACTTCCAGTTCGTCGAGCTGCTGTTCGGCGGCGTGCCGGGGCGCCCGATCGGCGACGGGCTCGACGGGCACTCGTGGTGGCCGCTGTTCCGCACGACCCCGGCCGAGTACACCGAGGGCTACTACCCGGTGCGGATCGCCAGCTACCGGGCGGTGCGGGACTCCGGCGGCGCGGGCGCCCACCGCGGCGGCACCGGGATCGAGAAGGTCTACGAGTTCCTCGGCCCGGGCGAGGTGTCGATCCACGACGACCGCGCGCTGCTGGCCCCGTGGGGCATCGGCGGCGGGCGGCCGGGCGGCCGCAGCGAGAAGATCCTCCACAAGGCCGACGGGACGACGGTCGAGCTGCCGTCCAAGCTCGACCACCTGAAGGTCGGCCCGGGCGACCGGCTCGTGTTCCGCACCGCCGGCGCCGGCGGCTGGGGCGACCCGCTCGAGCGGCCGCCCGCGGACGTCCTGCGCGACGTCACCCACGACCTCGTGTCGGTCGAGGCCGCCCGGTCGGAGTACGGCGTGGTCATCGTCGGCGGCGCCGGCGCCGCGGAGGCGCCCCCGCGGCCTGTGTCTTTTAAACAAATA
>JADGIB010000109.1 GCA_019683665.1 Solirubrobacteraceae bacterium | reverse complement strand
GCCCAGGACCGCGCGGACGCCGCCCAGGACGCCCTCGCCGTCCACCGCTCCTAGACGCCGAGCAGCGTCCGGGCGACCCGGCGGGCGCGCTCGAGCGCGCCGCGCTCCAGCTGCGCGGGCCGGTCGCAGGCCGCGTGGCGGCAGGGGTGCTCGCCCCGCCACACCTGGAGCACGGCGGCGGGCAGGCCGGCGAGCTGGAACTCGCGGTGGTCGGAGTTGCCGGTCGCGGCGTCGCGCGACCACGCGGCCGGCACGCCCGCCTGGCGGGCGGCGGCGAGCACGCGGCCCTCGACCCGCGCCCGCGGCCGCGGCGCGCGCGAGCGCAGCGTGAAGCGCCCGCCGCGGCCGACCTCGTCGAGCGACAGCGCCAGGCGCAGGTCGCCGGCGCGGCCCAGGCGCCGCACGCGCCGCACGAGCGCGGCCGCGCCGAGGTGGTCGGGCGAGCCGGTGACGATTCGCTCCTCGGCCCCGGTGACGACGAGCCACGTGTCGCAGCGCGGGCGCGCGGCGGCGACGTCGGCGGCGAGGGCGAGGACGACCCCGACGCCGGAGGCGTTGTCGAGCGCGCCGCGCCCGGCGCGCGCGCTGTCACCGTGGGCCATCACGATGTCGAGGCAGTCGCGGGCGCCCTCGCGCACGGCGACGACGTTGCGCGAGCGGCCGCCGCCGGGCAGGCGGACCGGCTGGACGGCGACGCGCAGCCCGGCCGCGCGCATCGTCGCGCGGGCGTGGGCGTGCAGGCGCGCCTCGGCGGCGCTCCCGGCCGGGCGGGCGCCGATGTCGCGGGCGGCGTGGAGGGCGTGCTCGTAGGCCCCGGGCGCGGCCGCGGCGGCCACCGTCGCGAGCGCCGCGGCGAGCGCCGGCACCCTACGCCGCCTCCGCCTCGAGCATCCGGATGTCGTGCGCGAGCCCCTCGGGCGTGAGCTGGTCGACCGGGAACCCGATGCGCTGGCGGCCCCGGCGGTCGATGAGCAGGACGTAGGCGGAGTGCTCGAACCCCTCGCCCTGCGGGCGGATGCCGTACGCCTTCCAGATCGGCTCCAGCTCGGCGCGCGACCCGAGCAGGAACCGCATCCGCCGCGTCAGCTTCTGCTGGAGCAGGAACCGCTGCGCGCGTCGCGGCGTGTCGTTGGCCGGGTCGACGCTGACCGCGAGCGCGGGCACGTCGTGGCCGAGCTGGTCGAGCGCGCCGCGGATCTGCTGGGCCGTCAGCGGGCAGGTGTCCTCGCAGGTCGAGTAGAGGAACGTGAGGACGACGACCTCGCCGCGGTGGTCGGCCAGCGACACCCGCTCGCCGTCCTGGTCCTCGAGGCTGAAGTCCTGGGGCGGGATGCCCGGCGGGCGCAGCGCGCCGGCGAACTCCCCGGCGCGGGTCCGGGCGGCGGAGTCGGTGCCGTCGCGGTGGCCGGCGGCGATCAGGAGCGCGAGCGCGGCGGCCGCCACGCAGGCGACGAGCGTCGCGAGGGCGAGGCGGAGGCGGGACATCGCCTCCCATGATGGCGAAGTCGCCGCGCGATCCGGCGCCGGGACTACGATCGCGCCATGGAGCTCGCGGGCCGGGTCGCGGTCGTGACGGGCGGGGCGTCGGGCATCGGCCGGGCGCTCGCCCGCCGGATCGCCGCCGCGGGCGCGGCGGGCGTCGTCGTCGCCGACCGCGACGCGGTCGGGGCCCGGCGGGTCGCCGACGAGCTCGGGCCGGCCGGGCTGGCGGTCGCCTGCGACGTCGCCGACCCCGACCACGCCGAGGCGCTCGTCGCGGCGGCCGCGGCGCGGTTCGGGCCCGTCGACCTGTTCTGCGCGAACGCCGGGGTCGCCGTCGGGCGCGAGCTCGGCGACCCCGCGGACTGGCAGGCGGCGATGGACGTCAACGTCGGCGCCCACGTCGCCGCGGCCCGGGCGCTGCTGCCCGGGTGGCTGGAGCGCGGCCGCGGCGCGTTCCTGTCGACGGCGTCGGCGGCCGGGCTGCTGTCGCAGATCGGCTCGGCCCCGTACGCGGCGACGAAGCACGCCGCCGTCGCCTTCGCCGAGTGGCTGGCGATCACCTACGGCGACCGCGGCGTCCAGGTCGCCTGCGTCTGCCCGATGGGGGTCGCGACGCCGCTGCTGGACCGGGCCGGCCCGGCCGGGGACGCGGTGCGCGCCGCCGGCGGGGTCGTCGAGCCCGACCACGTCGCCGCGCTCGCCCTCGAGGCGCTGCGCGAGGGGCGCTTCCTCGTGCTCCCGCACCCGGAGGTGGCCGGCTTCGAGCGGCTGCGCGCGGGCGACGCGAGCGCTGGCTGGCCGGGATGCGGCGGCTGCGCCGCCAGGTCATGGGGGACGCCTGAGCGGCGGGCGGATCCCGGGCCCGTGGCTATACTTTCTGAAGCACCGGAACCCGGATAGGATTTCACCGTATGAGCCCCAGCGGCGCTGACTACATCCGCAGCATCAAGGAGCAGATCACGGAGGTCGACCCCAGCGAGGTCCACGAGCTGCTCGACGAGGGCATCGCCCTCCTCGACGTGCGCGAGACCGAGGAGTGGGACACCGGCCACCTGCCCGGCGCGACGCACATCCCGCGCGGGTACCTCGAGTCGCGCATCGACGGCGCGATCCCCGACCGCGACCAGCGCGTCGTCGTCTACTGCGCCTCCGGCACGCGCTCCGCGCTCGCCGCCAAGACCCTCGCCGACCTGGGCTACGCGAACGTCCAGTCGATGACCGGCGGGATCACGCTGTGGAAGGACCGCGGCTACGCGGTCGACCAGCCCCGCAAGCTCACCCCCGAGCAGCGCGAGCGCTACTCGCGCCACTTCCTGCTGCCGGAGATCGGCCAGGCCGGCCAGGAGAAGCTGCTCGACGCGAAGGTGCTGCTGCTCGGCGCCGGCGGCCTCGGCTCGCCGACCGCCCTCTACCTCGCCGCCGCCGGCGTGGGGACGATCGGCATCATCGACAACGACGTCGTCGACCTCTCGAACCTCCAGCGCCAGGTCATCCACACGACCGACCGCATCGGCGTCAAGAAGGTCGACTCCGCCGAGGAGACGATGAAGGCGATCAACCCGGACGTGAACGTCGTCAAGTACGACTTCCGCCTGGACGCCTCGAACATCCTCGACGTCATCCAGGGCTACGACATCATCGTCGACGGCCTCGACAACTTCCCGACCCGCTACCTGCTCAACGACGCGTCGGTGCGCCTGGGCATCCCGGTCGTGTCGGCGTCGATCCTCGGCTTCGACGGCCAGCTGACGGTCTTCAAGCCGTACGACGGCCCGTGCTACCGCTGCCTGTACCCGGTCCCGCCGCCGGCCGAGCTGGCTCCGAGCTGCGGCGCCAACGGCGTGCTCGGCGTCCTGCCGGGGACGATGGGCCTGCTCCAGGCGACCGAGGTCATCAAGCTCATCGTCGGCGCCGGCGAGCCGCTCATCGGCCGCCTGCTCCTCTACGAGGCGCTCGGTGCGACGTTCACCGAGCTGAAGGTCCGCCGCGACCCCGAGTGCCCGATCTGCTCGCGGTCGCCCGAGGACATCTCCGACGAGGAGATGGGCGTCTTCCCCGACTACGAGGCGTTCTGCGCCGCGGCCGGCTAGCGCGCTAGGGTCAGCGTCTCTATGGCAACAGTCCGCATTCCCCCCGTCCTGCGCGCGTCCACCGGGGGCGCGAAGGAGGTCGGCGCCGAGGGCTCCAACGTCGGCGACGTGCTGCGGTCGCTGGCCGAGCAGCACCCGGCCACGAAGAGCCAGCTGTTCGGCGAGAACGGCGAGCTCAACCGCTACGTCAACGTCTACCTCAACGACGAGGACGTGCGCGTCCTCGACGGCCTCGACACCGCCGTCGAGGACGGCGACGTGCTCGTCATCCTGCCGGCGATGGCCGGCGGGGGCCGCTAGCGCTCATGCGACGCGGGCGCGCTCCCGGCGCCCGCGCGCGAGCGTCTCGACCCCGGCGCGTCCACGGCTATATTTCCTGAAGTGACCCCCGTGCAGGATCTGCGCCCGCGTCCGTGCGGCGGACGCTACGGCGACATCGTCGAGGCGATCGGCCACACGCCGCTCGTCGAGCTCAAGCGCCTGTCGCCGAAGCCGGGCGTGCGCATCTGGGCCAAGCTGGAGTCGTTCAACCCGACCGGCTCCGTCAAGGACCGCGTGGCCCGCTCCCTCATCGAGGACGCCGAGGAGAAGGGCGCGATCCGCCCCGGGATGACCGTCCTGGAGCCGACCTCGGGCAACACCGGCATCGCCCTGGCGATGATCTGCCGGCGCAAGGGCTACCCGCTGAAGGTCGTCATGCCCGACAACGTCACGCCCGAGCGCACGCAGCTGCTCGAGATGTACGGCGCCGAGATCGTCTCCTCGCCCGGCGACCAGGGGTCCAACGGCGCCGTGAAGATGGCGCTCGAGATGGCCGAGTCGGACCCCTCGTACTACATGCCATACCAGTACGGCAACGAGGCGAACCCGAACGCCCACTACCACGGCACCGCCGTGGAGATCCTCGAGGACCTCGACGGCGACGTCGCCGCGTTCGTCGCCGGCCTCGGCACCGGCGGGACGCTCATGGGCAACGGCCGGCGCCTGAAGGAGGAGCTCGGCGACGCGGTGAAGATCGTCGCCGCCGAGCCGATGCAGGGCGAGCCCGTCCAGGGCCTGCGCTCCCTGGAGGACGGGTTCATCCCGCCGATCATCGACCTCTCGCTGCTCGACCGCAAGATCTTCGTCACGAACCGCGACGCGATCATCTGGACGCGCCGCCTCCTCGACGAGGAGGGCGTGTTCGCGGGCGTCAGCAGCGGCGCGATCGCCCGCGTCGCGGTCCGGATCGCGAACGAGCTCGACGAGGGCAACGTCGTCTTCCTCGTCGCCGACGACGGCTGGAAGTACCTGTCCAGCGGCATCTACACGCGGCCGGTGGACGAGATCGAGAACCTCGACTCCACCATCTGGTGGTAGGAGCCTGACGCATGTTCCCAGGATCGATCGGACCCATGGAGGTCGTCCTCGTCCTCGTCATCGCGCTCGTCGTCCTCGGGCCGAAGAAGCTGCCCGACGTCGCCCGCTCGGTCGGCCGGGGCATGCGCGAGTTCAAGGACGCGATCGCCGGCGCCGACCCGCGCCGCCACGACGACGACGCGGAGTTCCCCGGGCTGGACGGCCCCGGCTCGACGCGCTCGTGACGACCGCCGCCGCGATGCAGGTCCCCGAGGCGCTGATCGCCGAGATGGTCGCCCACGCCCGCGAGGAGGCGCCGAACGAGTGCTGCGGGCTCGTCGCCGTCCGCGACGGCGTCGCCGTCGAGGTCCGTCGCACCGAGAACAGGGCCCACAGCCCGCTGCGCTTCGAGGTCGACGGCCTCGAGGTCATGCGCGCGCTCGACGACTTCGAGGCGATGGGCGCCGAGCTCGGCGCGATCTACCACTCGCACACGCGCACGGCGCCGTACCCGTCGCAGACCGACATCAACTTCGCCGCGAACTGGCCCGGGGTCGCGTGGATCATCGTCGGCCTCGACAAGGCCGGCGAGGCGACCGTCCGCACCTACCTGATCGAGGACGGCGACGTCATCGAGCGCTGATCCGGCCTGTCCCGGCTGCGGGCGCATGGCGCCGCCCGACGAGCGCTTCTGCCCGGACTGCGGGCTGCCGCTCGTCCCGGCCGGGACGCCGGACGCGCGCCGCGGCGGGCGGCGCGAGATCGCCCGCCGCATCAAGCCGCAGCTCGCCGAGGGCCCGCTCGTGCGGGTCGCCGGCGCCGCCAACCAGGCCGAGGCCGAGTTCATCCAGGCGCTCCTGCTCGAGGCGGGCGTCCCGTCGACCGTCCGGCGCGCCGCCGGGTTCGACGTGCCCGACTTCCTCGCCGCCGGGCCGCGCGACGTCCTCGTCGCCGCCTCCGGCGTCGACGTCGCCCGCGACGTCCTCCTGCAGTCCGACCTCGAGCGGGTCGTGGCGAGGCGCCCGGCCGGGCCGTCTCCGGCCCGGCTGGCGCTCGTCCTCCTCGCCGGCCTCGTCCTGCTCGCGCTGATCGCCTGGGCCGGGACCGCGCTGCGGTAGGCCGGCCGGCCGCGCCGCCTAGGCGGCGAGCGCGGCCTGGCCCTGCAGGTAGCCCTTCGGGTCGGCGTGGATGCGGTCGGCCACGCGCGTCGCCAGCGCCATGATCGTCAGCGACGGGTTCACCGACAGCGTCCGCGGCACGAGCGAGCCGTCGCCGACGAACAGCCGGGCGACCTCGTGGCTCTCGCCGTGGATGTCGACGACCGACCGGGCCGGGTCCGGCCCCATCGGGCAGCCGCCCTGGATGTGCGTGCACGACGGGCCCGACCACAGGATCTCCTTGGCGCCCGCGGCGCGCAGGACGCGGGCGGCGAGCTCGGCGCCCGCCTCGCGGCGCTTGAGCTCGTGCGGCTGGAAGTCGGTGAGGATCCGCTCGTTGCCGTCCTCGTCGAGCTCGATCCAGCCGTTGTTGTCGTCGTTGACCATGAGCAGCAGGCCGATCCAGTGGCGGTACTGCCGGCAGGCGCGGTTGAGCTTCTCGCCCCACACCGGGCCGTTCTCGTCGCAGAGGCCGGTCGCGAAGCCGATCGGGTCCTGCACGCTGAGCGCCTCGAGGATGAAGCCGCCGTCCTCGTCGCGCTGGTGGCTCATGCAGTGGCCGCTGATCGGGTAGACGCGGTGGGCGTCCTGCGGCTCGTCGAACAGGCCGAACACGAACGACGCCGGGTGGAAGCCGAGGTGGCGCCCGATCATCGGGTTCGTCAGCCCGGACCGCCACAGCACCTGCGGCGTGTTCAGCGCGCCGCCGGCGACGACGACCGCGTCGGCGGCGACCGTGTGCGCGCGGCCCTCGCCGTCGGTGTAGGCGACGCCGGTCGCCTGCGGGCCGTCGGGTCCGTCCTCGATGAGCACGCGGTCGACGAAGCAGTTCGCGCGCAGCTCGAGGCGCCCGATCGCCCACTGGCGGTGGATGTACGTGTTCTGGGTCGACTTGCCGGCGTTCGTCGGGCAGCCCTGCAGGCACGAGCCGCACTTCATGCAGTTCTCGTCCGTGTAGGACATGACCGGCTCGAGCTCCTCGCCGACGGCCTCGAACGCGCGGGCGATCATCCGCAGGTTCTCGGTCCAGTCGGCGCGCTCGCGGATCCCGAGCTGCTGCTCGACCCGCTCGTAGTGCGGGGCGAGGTCGTTGGGGCCGAACGGCTCGCCGGCGTCGTTGACCATGCCGGTCCCCGTGTGCCACTTGTCGAACTCGTGCTGGGTGGCGCGCAGGGCGACCTTCGTGTTGATCGTCGTCGTGCCGCCGACGCAGCGTCCGCCGATGATCGGCAGCGCCGGCTGGGACGGGTCGCGGGCCGGGACCGCGAAGCGCATCGGCCACCAGATGTCGGCCGACGCGTGCGCCTCCCAGCGGGTGAAGTCGGCCGCGGTGCGGTGCGGCCCGGCCTCCAGCAGCAGGACCCTGCGGCCGCGCTCGGCCAGCTCGCCGGCGATGACGCCGCCGCCGGCCCCGGAGCCGACGACGACCACCTCGTACCGCTCGTTCGCGCTCATGCTCCGGCCACCCCCAGATAGGACCAGTCCTTGACGACCCGGCTCGCGAGCGGGAAGTCGAAGCCGATCTCCTGCCACGCGCCCGGACCGTCGGCGCCCGGCGCCACGAAGTCGCTGTAGTACGCCTCGCAGGCCAGCGCGCGGATCATCAGGAACTCCGGCGTGCCGGCCAGCGGGCGCAGCGCCTCCTCGCCGCCGCCGGCGTGCGGGGCGAGCGTGTCGATCGCCGCCAGCGCCGCGTCGCGGACCGCCGGCGGCGCCTTCGCCAGCACCGCGTCGATGTACACCTCGGAGCCGACCCGCGCCGACCCGGGAACGATCGTCTCACACAGCGAGGCCAGGGCGGCGGCACGCCGCTCGTCCAGGCATCGCAGCTCTCTCCTCACCGAGCTGGACATGGCCGGACGGTACGCCCGGGGCCGGGGCCGGGCATGTAGCTACGTGCACGTTTGCCTGCCCCCGGGTGCAGATCGGCCCGCTGTGGTTTCATGCGCGCCTGGACGCGCGCCGCCGGGCGCCTGGGCGAGGAGAGGGCGATGATCGTTCGCTGGGGGATCGAGACGCTGCCGGACGTGCTGGCCGACCTGGGCGTGCGGCGCCCCCTGCTCGTGACGAGCGAGCGCTGGCGCGACCTCGACCTGCCGGTCGCGCGGCGCTTCCACGGCGTCAGGGCCCACGCCGAGGTGGCCGGCGTGCGGGCGGCGACGGCCGCGCTCGACGGCGCCGACGGGGTCGTCGCGCTCGGCGGCGGCAGCGCGATCGACACCGCCAAGGCGGTCGCCGTGGCGGCGGGCGGGCTGCCGGTCGTCTCGATCCCGACGACGTACTCGGGCGCGGAGTGGACGCCGTTCTACGGGGTCCGCGACGCGGCGTCGGGCACGAAGGGCGGGGGCGGCGGCGCGAACGTCGCCGGGATCGTCTACGACCCGGAGCTGACGCTCGACCTGCCCGCCGGGGTCAGCGGCGGCACCGCGCTGAACGCGCTCGCCCACTGCGCCGAGGCGCTCTACGTCCCGGGCCGCAGCGACGAGACCGACGCCGACGCGCTCGCCGGCGCCCGGCTCATCGACCGCTGGCTGGAGCCGGTGCTCGCCGACGGCCACGACCGCGAGGCGCGCCGCGGGCTGCTGGAGGGCGCCATGCACGCCGGGGCGGCGCTGCGGGCCGGGATGGGCGTCGCGCACGCGATGGCGCAGGCGCTCGGCGGCCGCTACGGCCTCGCGCACGGGACGATGAACGCGATCTGCCTGCCGCCCGCGCTGCGCTTCAACCGGGCGGCGGCGCCGGCGGCGCTCGATGCGCTCGGCGAGGCGATGGGCGGCGCCGACCCGGCCCGGCGCAGCGCCGAGCTGGCCGACCGCGCCGGCGCCGGGCGCCTGCGCGACCACGGCGTGCCCCGCGACGAGCTGCCCGACGTGGCGGCCGCCGCCGCGGCGCGGCCCGCCGCGCCCGCCCACCCGCGCCCCGCGGGGCCGGCCGAGATCCTCGAGCTCCTCCAGGAGGCCTGGTAGATGACGCGCATCCTGACCACGCACGTCGGCAGCCTTCCCCGGCCGCAGGACGTCGTCGACCTCGTGTTCGCCGAGGACCGCGGCGAGCCGGTCGACCGCGAGGCCTACGACCGCGCGGTCGCCGCCGCGGTGGCCGACCGTGTCGCCCGCCAGGTCGAGTGCGGGGTGGACGTCGTCAGCGACGGCGAGATGAGCAAGGTCGGCTACGCGACCTACATCCGCCACCGGCTCAGCGGCTTCGAGATCGGCGACGTGCCGCGCGCGACGCCGGCCGACCTCGACGCGTTCCCGGGCTTCCGCGACCGCCAGGCGCAGTCGAGCAAGGGCTACCGCTACCTGCGCCCGATCTGCCGCGGCCCGATCCGCTACGAGCACCCGGAGCTGCTGGAGCGCGACCTCGCCGACCTGCGGGCCGCGCTCGAGGGCCGCGAGGTCGCCGGGGCGTTCATGAACGCGCCGTCGCCGGGGATCGTCGCGCTCTTCTGCCCGGACGAGCACTACGGCGACCTCGACGCCTACCTGGACGCGATCGCCGACGCGATGAAGGTCGAGTACGAGGCGATCGTCGACGCCGGGCTGCTGCTGCAGATCGACGCGCCCGACCTGGCGATGGGCCGCCACATCATGTACCGCGACGCATCGGACGCCGAGTTCGTCGAGGCGGCCGAGCGCCACGTCGCCGCGATCGACCGGGCGCTGGCCGACGTGCCCGCCGACCGGGTGCGGATGCACCTGTGCTGGGGCAACTACGAGGGGCCCCACCACCTCGACGTGCCGCTGGAGACGATCGCCGACGTCGTCCTGTCGGCGAAGCCGTCGACGCTGCTGTTCGAGGCGGCCAACCCGCGCCACGAGCACGAGTGGGCGGTGTGGCGCCGGCTGCGGATCCCCGACGACAAGGTGCTCGTCCCCGGGGTCATCGACACGACCTGCAACTACATCGAGCACCCCGAGCTCGTCGCCCAGCGGCTGGGCCGGTTCGTCGAGATCGTCGGGCCCGAGCGGGTCCAGGCGGGGACCGACTGCGGGTTCAGCACCTGGGCCGGGTTCGCCGGGGTCGACCCCGACATCTGCTGGGAGAAGCTGCGGACGCTCGCGCAGGGCGCCGAGCTCGCCTCGCAGCGGGCGTAGGCGCCCGCGTCAGGCGGCGCGGCGCAGCGCGGCGACGAGCGTCGCGAGGTCGTCGACGACCGCGTGGGCGTCGCGCAGGTCGGGTCCGTCGTGCGTCGTGCGCAGGGCGATGACGACCGCGCCGGCGGCGCGGCCGGCGGCGATCCCGGCCGGCGAGTCCTCGAGCACGACGCAGCGCGCGGGCTCGATTCCGAGGCGCTGCGCGCCGAGCAGGAACGGGGCCGGGTCGGGCTTGCCGCGCGCCAGCCCGTCGGAGGAGACGAGCACGTCGGGGCGCGGCAGGTCGGCGGCGGCGAGCCGGGCGCGGGCGAGCGCGGTCGAGCACGAGGTGACGATCGCCAGCGGCCGGCCGGGCCGGGCGAGCAGCTCGCGGGCGCCGGGCAGCGCGACGACGCCCTCGGTGTCGTGGACCTCGTGGTGCTCGAGGCGGGCGGCCTCGGCGGCGTGGTCGGCGCCGGCGGGCAGCAGGTCGCGGACGGTCTCGCGCGAGGGGCGTCCGTGGGCGCGGCGGTGGACCTCGCCGGGGTCGAGGCCGTGGCGGCGCGCGAACGCGCCCCAGGCCCGGCGGACGGCGGCGTCGGAGTCGACGAGCGTCCCGTCGAGGTCGACGAGGAGCGCGTCGGCGGCGCGCAGGAGGCGGTGGGCGTCGGGACGGGGGTGGCTCATGGGG
>JADGIB010000108.1 GCA_019683665.1 Solirubrobacteraceae bacterium | reverse complement strand
CCCGGTCGCGGGGGGGGGGCCCGGGGGGGGCGGCCGCGGGGCCCCCCCCCGACGGCACCGCGGTCCCGGTGCTGCGCGACGGCGAGTGGCGGATCTGACGGCGGGCCCGGCGGCCCGCGGCGGCTAGCGCCGCCGCGGGTCGCGGATCAGCAGCTCGACGTTGCGGTCGCGCGGGTGGCCCGGCCCGTCGCCCGACGTCACGTCGCGGGCCTGCGGGTCGTTGGCGGCCAGCGTCCGCGCCAGCGACGCCAGCTCGGTGTCGGCCAGGCCGCCGGCCGGCCCGGGGGCGGGCGGCTCGATCGGCGCGGCCGAGTCGAGGATCGTGCCGAAGATCGACAGGGTCCCGTCGCGGTTGTCCATGATCTCGATCTGGCGCGCCTGCTGCGGGAAGTCGACGTGCGACGCGGTGTTGATCGACCAGAACCCGCGCCGGCCCTGGCGGATCGCGCGCACCTCGTTGCGGTGCGTGTGGCCGTTGACGAACGCGATCACGTGCGGGTGGGCCAGCAGCAGGCGCTTCAGCGACGCCCGGCCGCGGTCGCCGAGGTGGATCGGGCGCGAGTCGCGCGGGTCGCCGTCGCAGCCGGCGCCGTTGGGGTCGGTGCAGCCGGCGTCCTCGTCGGGCGTCGGGTTCGTCATCGTCTCCAGCGTGTGGTGGGCGTAGACGACGACGAGCTCGTCGCGGCGCTCGGCCGCCCGCAGCTCCCGCTTCAGCCACCGGTACTGCGGGTCGTCGAGGTTGCCCTCGGCGCCGCCGCCCTCGGCGACGGTGTCCAGCGAGATGAAGCGCAGGCCGCGGCGCGGCGAGAAGCTGTAGTAGAGCGCGGTCCCGTTCGAGGCGCGCAGCTCCCGCGGCGACGTGTAGCCGAAGCCGTGGCGGCGGTCGTCGGTGCCCTGCAGCTGCCGGTACTCGGGCTTGGAGACGAACGCGCGGTCGGGGTCGGGCGGCGTGACGCCGGCGCCGCCGAGCAGCGCGGCGACGAAGTCCGGGTTGCCGATGCGGCGGAAGACCTCGGTGCCGCTGAGGCCGGCGACGCTCGCCGGGTCGAACGTCGCCGACGGGAAGACCTTCAGGCAGCCGGTGACGATCGCCCGGAACAGCGGCTCGGCGGCCGACGCGTTGCCCTGCACGAGCCCGTCGTGGTTGCCGCGCGACGAGAACCACGGCACCCGCAGGCCCTCGGCCTGGAACGGGCGCTGGGCGCGGTCGAGCAGGCCCGGGTAGCGCGGGAACGCCGCGTAGAGGCCGCCGCCGGCGGGCGTCGGGCGGTCCGGGTCCCAGAACCCGCCGAGGCGCTCGGCCGGCGTGCCCGCCGGGTAGTCCGCGTAGTCCTGGACGCCGGTGTAGCGGCGGTTGGCGACGTCGTCGTTCATCTTCGCGACCTGCTCGGGGGTCGCGCTCGGGCACGGGTTCGACGCGTCGACCGGCTTGCCGCTGAACGGGTCGACGGTGCCGCCGTCGAGGACGGACACCATCCAGCGCACCTCGTTGCGCTGGGTGTTGTCGGGCAGGTCGCCGGTCGTGATCGCGAAGCCCATCCGGGCCCGGCGCCCGTCGCCCTGGCGGACCGGGCTCGTGCGGTTCGCGTTCAGGTTGCGGACGATCGCGTCGAAGACGTGGACGCCGAGCGCCTCCTGCGGGCGGTGCGAGGCGCTGGACGCGCCGCCGGCGGGGTCGATGAGCTCGACGCGCGCGGGCGACATCTCGTCGACGATCTGCGGGTCGGTGATCTGGCCGAAGAAGGCGAGCGAGCGGCGCCGGTTCGCGCGGCCCCTGCGCGGGCGGGCGAGCTCGGTGCGGACGAGATGGCGCTCGCCGGCGCCGGGGACGAGCGGGTGGTAGCCGCCGTCTCCGGTGGCGTAGCCGCCCTGGACGCGGATCGTCTCCTGGAGCGTGGTCCGCCCGGCCGGGTCGGCGGCGGCGGGCGCGGCGGCGACGGCGGCCGCGGCGGCGACGGCGGCCGCGGCGGTGGCGAGCAATCCGGTTCGACCCATGTGCGAACCGTATGCGACCGGTCGCCGACAGGCCAAGATGCAGCGGACATGGCGCCGAGCCCCTCGCGCTGGACCCCGGACCACCTCGCCGGCCTCGTGCCGGCGGCGGCGGCCGCCCCGCTCCTCGACCGCTCCGCGCTCGTGCGCGTCCTCCCGCGCGAGGACGTGTGGGACCTGTGGCCGGTGCAGGAGTCCGACGACGGGCGGCCCGCGCGGGCCGGCGGCCTCGAGCTGTGGATGGCGCTGTCGGCTCCGGCGACCGGCCACCCGGAGCTGCGCCACGGGCGGGCCCGCCTGCGCCTGCTCGGCCGCCGCGGGGGCGACTGGCTCGACCTCGGCCCGGTCTTCGCCGACGGCACGTCGCCCGGCAGCCGCGAGTGGTCGGGCTCGGCCGTGCGCCGCGCCGACGGGACGGTGTCGGTCTTCTACACGGCGGCCGGGCGGCGCGGCGAGCCGCGCCCGAGCTGGGGCCAGCGGGTGATGGAGGCCCGCGGGCGGCTCGCCGGCGCCGGCGACGGCGTGCGCCTGGAGGCGGCCGGCGACCACCGCGAGGTGGTGCGCGCCGACGGGACGGCGTACCTGCTCGCCGACGAGCTGGAGGGCGCGCCGGGCCGCATCCGGGCCTTCCGCGACCCGGCCTGGCTGCGCGACCCCGCCGACGGCCGCGAGCACCTGCTGATCGCCGCCTCGGTCCCGTCCGCCGACCCGGACGGCTACGCCGGCGCGGTCGCGCTCGCCACCCGCGACGGGGCCGGCGCCTGGACGCTGCGCCCGCCGCTGCTGCGCGCCGACGGGGTCACCCACGAGCTCGAGCGCCCCCACGTCGTCGTGCACGACGGGCGCTACCACCTGTTCGTCAGCGCCCACGCGCACACGTTCACGCCGCCGGTCCGCGCACCGACCGGCCTCTACGGGTTCGTCGCCCCGCGCCTGCGCGGCCCGTACGTGCCGCTGAACGGCTCGGGCCTCGTCGTCGCCAACCCGCCGCAGCAGCCGACGCAGGCCTACGCCTGGCTCGTCCTCGGCGACCTGCGCGTCGTCAGCTTCGTCGACTACCTCGGCCCGCCCGGGCGCGACCCGCGCACGGCGCCGGCGGAGGAGGCCCGCGCCGCGTTCGGCGGCACCGCCGCCCCCGAGCTGCGCCTCGCGCTCGACGGGACGACCGCGACGATCCTGGGCGACGGCGGACGCTAGTCTGCGGATCTGCCGCAAGGACCCGGAGAGGTGCCGGAGCGGTTGAACGGGCGGCACTGGAAATGCCGTGACGGGGGTCAACCTCGTCCGAGGGTTCGAATCCCTCCCTCTCCGCTGCAGCAGCCGCCGGGCGTCAGGGAGCTCCTGCCGCCCGGCCGCCGCGCGTCAGCCCGGGTGGCCGAGCACGCCGCGCAGGACGTCGAGCGCGCGGGTGCGGTGGGCGTCGAGCTCGCGCACGAGGCGGTCGGCGTCGCGCGCGGCGATCGCGGCGAGGATCCGGTCGTGGGCGTCGATCGCGGCGACCCGCTCCTGCGGCGCGTTGTAGTAGAGGGCGCGGTAGGCCTCGGTCGAGTCCCACAGCAGGCGGATGAGGCGCATCGCGTGGACCTCGCCGGCCGCCTCCAGGATCGCGAAGTGGAAGCGGCGGTTGGCCTCCAGCTCGGCCGACACGTCGGCGCGCTCGGCCGCGTCGGCGCAGTCGCGGGCCGCGGCGCGGATGCGGGCGAGGGCGTCGTCGTCGATGAGCGGCAGCGCGCGGCGGGCGGTGCGGTCCTCGAGCACGGCGCGCAGCTCGTAGATCTCCTCGAGGTCGGCGATCCGCAGCTCGGTCACGAAGTAGCCGCGGCGGGGGAGGTAGGTGACCTGGCCCTCCTGCTCGAGCACGCGCAGGGCCTCGCGGACCGGCGCGACGCTGACGCCGATCCGCGCGGCGACCTCCTCCTGGTTGACGCGCTGGCCGGGCTGCAGCGCGCCGGACACGATCAGCCGCCGCAGCGAGTCGACCGCGTGCTGCTGGGCGGTCCCGGGGACCGGCGGGGGCGAGCCGAGGACGCTCATCGGAACGCGTCGATCCCGGTGAGCGCCCCGCCGACGACGAGCGCGTGGACGTCGGCGGTGCCCTCGTAGGTGACGACCGACTCGAGGTTGCTCATGTGGCGGATGACCGGGTACTCGAGCGTGACGCCGTTGGCGCCGAGGACCTGGCGGGCGGCGCGGGCGACGTCGAGCGCGGCGTTCACGTTGCCGAGCTTGCCCAGGCTCACGTGCTCGGGCGCGAGGCGGCCGGCGTCCTTGAGGCGGCCGAGGTGGAGGGCCAGCAGCGTCGCCCGGTTCACCTCGAGCGCCATGTGCGCGAGCCTGCTCTGCTGCAGCTGGGTGGCGGCGATCGGCCGGCCGAAGGCGACGCGGTCCTTCGCGTAGGCGAGCGCGGCCTCGAAGCAGGCGCGGGCGGCGCCGGCGGCGCCCCAGACGATGCCGTAGCGGGCCTCGTTCAGGCACGACAGCGGGCCGCGCAGCGAGGTCGCCTCCGGCAGCATCGCGTCGGCGGGCAGGCGGACGTCGTCGAGCAGCAGCTCGGAGGTGATCGAGGCGCGCAGCGAGAGCTTGCCGTGGATGTCCTGGGTCGTGAAGCCCTTCGCGCCCTTCGGGACGATGAAGCCGCGGAACCCCTCGTCGGTCCTCGCCCACACGATCGCGACGTCGGCGACGGACCCGTTCGTGATCCACATCTTCTGGCCGTGGAGGATCCAGTCGCTCCCGTCGCGGCGGGCGCGCGTGCGCATGGAGGCGGGGTCGGAGCCGGCGTCGGGCTCGGTCAGGCCGAAGCAGCCGATGACCTCGCCGGCGGCCATCCGCGGCAGCCAGTGGCGCTTCTGCTCCTCGCTGCCCCAGCGCCAGATCGCGTACATGGCCAGCGAGCCCTGGACCGACACGAGGCTGCGCACGCCGCTGTCGCCGGCCTCGAGCTCCATGCAGGCCAGCCCGTAGGCGGTCGCGCTCGCCCCGGCGCACCCGTAGCCCTCGAGGTGCATGCCGAGCAGGCCGAGCGCGCCGAGCTCGCGGGCCAGCTCGACGGGCAGCGTGCCCGCCTCGAACCACTCGCCGACGTGGGGCACGACCCGGTCGCGGACGAAGGCCCGGACCGTGTCGCGGATGTCGCGCTCCTCGTCGGAGAGGAGGTGGTCGATGTCGAGGAAGTCGCCCGGGCGGACGGCGACCTTCGCGGTGTCCCTGGACACGCGTGCTCCTTCCCTTCCAAGAATTTCGAAGATCGAGGATACTGCCGGCCCATGCCCCACGCCCTCGACGGCATCGAGATCCTCGACTTCTCGCGCGTCCTCGCCGGGCCGCTGGCCACGATGGTGCTCGCCGACCTCGGGGCGACGGTCACGAAGGTCGAGCGCCCCGGCGCCGGCGACGACACGCGCGCCTGGGGGCCGCCCCACGACGACCGCGGCGAGGCGACGTACTTCCAGGCGGTCAACCGCAACAAGGCGAGCCTCGTCCTCGACCTCGCCGACGAGGCGGGGCGGGCGCGGGCCCGCGCGCTCGCGGCGAGGGCCGACGTCCTCGTCGAGAACTTCCGCCCCGGCGTCATGGACCGCCTCGGGCTCGGCTGGGACGACCTGCGCGCGGCCAACCCGGGGCTCGTCTACTGCTCGATCACCGGGTTCGGGTCCGGCGCGGGCGCGGCGCTGCCCGGCTACGACCTGCTCATCCAGGCCCTCGGCGGGCTCATGAGCATCACCGGGGAGCCCGACGGGGAGCCGCAGAAGGTCGGCGTCGCGCTCGTCGACGTCATCACCGGGCTGTTCGCCTCGGTCGGGATCCTCGCCGCGCTGCGCCACCGCGACGCGACCGGCGAGGGCCAGCGCGTCGAGGTCGACCTGCTCAGCTGCCTGCTCGCCGCCCTCGTCAACCAGGGCTCGGCCTACACGGTCGCCGGCGTCGTCCCGCGCCGAATGGGCAACGCCCACCCGAGCATCGCCCCGTACGAGCTGCTGCCGACCGGCGAGGGCGAGCTCGTCCTCGCCGTGGGCACCGACCGCCAGTTCGCCGAGCTGTGCGACGTTCTCGGGCGCCCCGGGCTCGCGCGCGACCCGCGGTTCGCCACGAACGAGGCGCGCGTCGAGCACCGCGCGGCCCTGAAGGCCGAGCTCGTCGCGGCGCTGCGCGGGCGGCCCGCCGCGGCCTGGGCCGACGCCCTGACCGCGGCCGGGGTGCCGGCGGGGCAGGTCCACGACGTCGCCGGGGCGTTCGCGCTCGCGCAGCGGCTCGGCCTCGACCCGATCGTCGAGCTGCCCCGCGACGACGGCGGCACGGTCCGGCTCACCCGCAACCCGATCCGCCTGTCGGCCACGCCGCCCGCCTACCGCTCCGCGCCGCCGCGGCTCGGCTCGGCACACCATAGCGGACCGCGGTCCGCTTAGTGCTATCCTGCGGGGCATGGACCTCGGCGCCGCCCACCTCACCGTCTCCCGCCTCGACCACTCGGTCGCCTTCTACCAGGACGTCGTCGGCCTCTCGGTGCGCCGCCGCGACGACCACAGCGCCGTCCTCGGCGCGGGGGAGGAGGACGTCCTCGTCCTCGTCGAGGAGCCGGGCGCGCGCCCCGCCGGCCGCCACGCCGGCCTCTACCACGTCGCGCTCCTGTTCCCGACGCGCGAGGAGCTCGCCCGCGCGCTCCAGCGGATCGCGGTGACCCGCACCCCGATCCAGGGCGCCTCCGACCACGGCGTCTCCGAGGCGATCTACCTGCCCGACCCCGACGGCAACGGCCTCGAGCTCTACGCCGACCGCCCGCGCGAGCAGTGGCCCGCCCCGGGCCCCGGCGAGCGCGTCGGCATGTACACGCACCCGCTCGATCTCGAGGGGCTGCTCGGGCTCGTCGCCGCCGACGCGCCGCGGCCCCGGGCCGCCGACGGCCTGCGCGTCGGCCACGTCCACCTGCACGTCTCCGACCTCGAGGCGGCCGTCGGGTTCTACGTCCGCGAGCTCGGGCTGGAGGAGATGACCCGCTACCCGGGCGCCGCCTTCCTGTCCTGGAACGGCTACCACCACCACCTCGGCCTGAACACCTGGCGCGGGACCGGCATCCCCGCCGCCCCCGCGCCCGGCAGCGGCGTCGCCGGGATGCGGCGGATGACCGTGATCGGCGGCGGGCCGCGCACGCTCACCGACCCGTCCGGCAACGCGATCGCCGTCGTCCCCGCCGCCGCGCCCCTCGCCGCCTGACCGCGGCGTGCGCCGGTCGCGCGGTCTGCCATCGTCCCGGGCGTGGAGCCGGAACCGCTGAGCCTGCCGCCCGAGGAGCTGCGCCGCCTCGGGCACCGCGTCGTCGACCTCTGGGTCGACCGCCTCCAGACGATCCGCGAGCACCCGCCGGTGCGCACCGCCGACCGCGCGACGCTCGACGCCCAGCTGCGCGAGCCGCCGCCCGACGCGCCCGGCGACGTCGAGGCCGCGCTCGAGCTCGCCGCCGACGTCGTCCTCGGCCACATGCAGCGCGGCGACCACCCGCGCTACTTCGCCCGCGTCCCGTCGCCGAGCAGCCCGGTCGGCCCGCTGGCCGACGCGCTCGCCGCCGGGATGAACGCGATCGCCACCTCGTGGGCCGGCGGCTCGGGGCCGACCGCGCTCGAGCTGCTCGTCGTCGACTGGCTCGTCGAGCTCCTCGGCCTGCCCGCCGGCACCGAGGGCGTCTTCCTGTCGGGCGGGTCGATGTCGAGCACGACCGCGTTCGCGGCCGCCCGCCTGGCCCGGCTCGGCGGCCACGACCCCGACGCCGTCGTCTACGCCTCGCGCCAGACGCACGCCTCGCTCACCCGCGGCCTGCGCGCCCTCGGCTTCGCCGACGACCGCGTGCGCCTGCTCGACACCGACGCCGCGTTCCGGCTGCCCGTCGACGCGCTCGCCGCCGCGATCGCCCGCGACCGCGCCGCCGGCCTGCGCCCGTTCCTGGTCGTCGCCAACGCCGGGACGACGAACACCGGCGCCGTCGACCCGCTCGACGCGATCGCCGACGTCGCCGCCGCCGAGGGCCTGTGGCTCCACGTCGACGGCGCCTACGGCGCGCCCGCCGCGCTCACCCCCGCCGGCCGCGCGCTCATGGCCGGGCTCGAGCGGGCCGACTCGCTGGCGATCGACCCGCACAAGTGGCTGTTCGCCCCCTACGAGTGCGCGTGCCTGCTCGTGCGCGAGCCCGGCGTGCTGGAGGCCGCGTTCGCGATGGAGCCCGAGTACCTGCGCGACACGACCGGCGACCCGGAGCCGAGCCTGCGCGACCGCTCGCTCCAGCTCACCCGCGCCACCCGGGCGCTGAAGCTGTGGCTGACGGTCAAGGCGTTCGGCGTCGCCGCGATCCGCGACGCGATCGCCCGCGGGATCGCGCTCGCCGAGCGGGCCGAGGCGACGCTGCGGGCGACGCCGGGGTGGGAGGTCGTCACGCCCGCCCAGCTCGCGATCGTCACGTTCGCCCACGAGCGGGCCGACGCCGCCCGGCTCGCCGCGCGGGCGGTCGCCGACGGGTACGCGGCCCCGAGCTCCACGACGCTCGCCGGGCGGCCGGTCCTGCGCCTGTGCACGATCAACCCGCGCACGACCGAGGCCGAGATCGACGCGACGATCGCCCGCCTCACCGAGCTCGCGGCGCGATAGCGTCCCGGCCGCCATGCTCTTCCCGCACCTCGCCGATCCGCCCGACGCGGTCGCGCTGCGCGTGGCCGGCCGCGAGCTGACCTGGGCCCAGCTGCGCGCGGCCGTCGGCCGCGTCGCCGCGCGCGTCGCCGGCCGCGAGCGCGTCGGCGTGTGGGCGGAGCCGTCGGTCGAGACCGTCGCCGCCGTCGTCGGCGTCCTCGCCGCCGGGGCGGCGGTCGTCCCGCTGAACCCCAAGGCGGGCGAGCGCGAGCTCGAGCACATCCTCGCCGACAGCGACCCGGCGCTCGTCTACGGCGCGTCGCTGCCCGGCCGTCCGCGCGCCGACGTCGACCTCGCGCCCACCGGGGCGGCGCCGCCGCTGCCGCCCGAGCCCGACCCCGAGGCGCCAGCGTTCGTCGTCTACACCTCCGGCACGACCGGGCCGCCGAAGGGGGCCGTGCTCCCGCGCCGGGCGATCGCCACGAACCTCGACGCGCTCGCCGGCGCCTGGGCCTGGACGGCCGACGACGTCGTCGTCCACGCGCTGCCGCTCTTCCACGTCCACGGGCTCGTCATCGGCACGCTCGGCCCGCTGCGCCGCGGCGGGCGCTCCCACCACGTCGGCCGCTTCGCGCCCGAGGCGATCGCCGACGCGCTGGAGGCGGGCGGGACGATGCTCTTCGCGGTGCCGACGATGCACCGCCGCCTCGCCGACGCGGCCGAGGCCGACCCGCGGATCGCCCGCGCCCTCGGCGGCGCGCGCCTGCTCGTCTCCGGCTCGGCCGCCCTGCCCGCCACCGAGCACGAGCGGATCGAGCGGTTCACCGGCCAGCGGGTCGTCGAGCGCTACGGGATGACCGAGACGCTCATGAACACGTCGGTGCGCGCCGACGGCGACCGCCGCCCCGGCACCGTCGGGCCGCCGCTGCCCGGCGTCGAGCTGCGCCTCGCCCGCGAGGACGGCGACGAGAGCGGGATCGGCGAGATCCTCGTCCGCGGCCCGAACCTCTTCCTCGGCTACCTGAACCGGCCTGACGCGACGGCCGAGGCCGTCGACGCCGACGGCTGGTTCCACACCGGCGACCTCGCGACGCTCGACCCCGACGGCTACGTGCGGATCGTCGGCCGCCGCGCCACCGACCTCATCAAGAGCGGCGGCTTCAAGATCGGCGCCGGCGAGATCGAGAACGCCCTGCTCGAGCACCCGGCCGTCGCCGAGGTCGCGGTCACCGGCGAGCCCGACGCCGACCTCGGCGAGCGGATCGTCGCCTGGGTCGTCGCCCGCGAGGGCGTGCCGCGCCCGGCCGACGAGGCGCTGGCCGACCACGTCGCCCGCCTGCTGACCCCGCACAAGCGCCCGCGCGTCGTGCGCTGGGTCGACGCCCTCCCGCGCAACGCGCTCGGCAAGGTCCAGAAGACGCGGCTGACGGCCCCCTAGGCGGCGCCGGTTCCCGCTCGCCAGATCCGCGGCAACGCGTACAAGTTCAACAGCCCGTTCACGCAGCTCGTCGGCGCGACGATCGGCGTGGCCGAGATGCCGCACCTGACGACGACGGCCGGCGTGAACGGCTCGTACATGCTCGAGGTGCCGGCGAACTCAACGGTGACGCTCTGGGCCGAGCACCCCGGCTACCACCGCATCTACCTGCAGACGCTGCACGTCCGCCGCGACGACATCTCGCGGCTGAACTTCCAGATCCCCGACGTCGCGACCTACGAGCTCCTGGCCGCGATCCTCGGCCAGCAGCTCGACCCGCTCACGCGCGACCCGACGAGCTGCGCGATCGTCTCGACGTTCAGCATCCGCGCGGTCCGCGGGCCGGACTTCGACCAGTTCCTGACGATCCTGCCCCACGGGGTCGCCGGCGCGACCGCGACCGCGAGCCCGGCGCTGCCGCCGCCGGTCTACTTCAACGAGTCCGTCATCCCCGACGCGTCGCGGACGAGCTCGTCGGTCGACGGCGGCGTCGTCTGGGCCAACGTCCCCGAGGGCGTCTACACGATCACGGCCCAGCACCCGACGAAGCGGTTCGCGAGCTTCGTCGCGACGTGCGAGAACGGGCGCGTCATCAACGCGAACCCGCCGTGGGGCCTCTACGAGCTCGACCCGGGCGAGGAGACGAACCCGGCGGCGCTGCCGCCCGAGCCGGAGCCGTCCCCGACCCCGGCGCCGCCCGCGCCGTGGGTCCCGGCCGCCGACGCGGCCGACGCCGCGCGAGCGCCCGCGCCCCCGCCGGGCCCCCCCCCCG
>JADGIB010000107.1 GCA_019683665.1 Solirubrobacteraceae bacterium | reverse complement strand
GCGTGAGCGCGCCCCGCAGGCCGAGGCCGAGCCGGCCCCGCAGCCCGAGGCCGAGGCGCCCGCGACGACGACCCCCGAGACGGCCGAGCCGGCGACGCCCGCCGCGGCCCAGCCCGCGCCCGCGGCCGAGACGGCCGCCGCCCCGGCCCCCTAGCGCAGGACCTGCGCCTCGTAGCCGGCGCCGCGGATCGCGGCGAGCACGGCTTCGGCGTGCGCGCGCCCGCGGGTCTCGAGCACGAGCTGGACGGCGGTCTGGCGGACGTGCAGGTCGATCCCCTCGCGGACGTGCTCGACCTCGACGAGGTTCGCGCCCTCGGCGGCGATGCAGCCGAGCAGCCGCGCGAGCGCGCCGGGCCGGTCGGGCACTTTCGTGATGAGCGCGACCCGCCGGCCGGCCTGCGTCTCCTGGCGGCGGGTCACCGTCGCCAGCATCCCGGCGTCGACGTTGCCGCCGCTGACGATGACGACGGTCGCGCCGCCCGGGGCCGGGGCGAGGCGGCCGCTGCGCAGCGCGGCGACGCCGACCGCGCC
Organism: Solirubrobacteraceae bacterium; assembly: GCA_019683665.1. Classification (GTDB taxonomy): domain Bacteria; phylum Actinomycetota; class Thermoleophilia; order Solirubrobacterales; family Solirubrobacteraceae; genus Capillimicrobium. Next base: position 10,382 of record JADGIB010000107.1, on the reverse strand, counting down.
GGCCCCCTCGACGACGAGCTTGGCCCGCTCCATGAGCGCGACCATCGCCTCGGCGACCTCGTCCTCGGCGACGAGCTCGATGCCGTCGAGCACCTCGGAGAGGATCGACAGGGTCAGGTCGCCGGGGCGCTTGACGGCGATGCCGTCGGCGATCGTCGCCTCGGGCGGCTCGAGCTCGACCGGGTGGCCGGCGCGCAGGGACTCGCGCGCGGCCGGGAACGTCTCGACCTGGACGCCGATCACCTGCACCTGCGGCCGGGCCGCCTTGATCGCCAGCCCCACCCCGGAGGCCAGCCCGCCGCCGCCGACCGGCACGATCACCCGCGCCAGGTCGGGGACGTCCTCCAGCAGCTCCAGCCCGATCGTCCCCTGCCCGGCGATGACGTCCGGGTCGTCGAACGGGTGGACGAACACCTCGCCGCGCTCCTGCGCGCGCTCGCGCGCCTGGGCCAGGCACGCCTCGACGCTCTCCCCGGCGAGGATCACCCGCGCGCCGAGCGCCTCGGCCCCCTCGGCCTTGACGATCGGCGCCCCGGCGGGCATGACGACCTCGCACGGCACGCCGCGGGCGCGGGCGGCGGCGGCCACCGCCTGCGCGTGGTTGCCGGCGCTGGCGCAGACGACGCCGCGGCGGCAGCAGTCGCCGAGCGCGTCGAGCTTGGCCAGCGCGCCGCGGAGCTTGAACGAGCCGGTGCGCTGGAGGGACTCGGCCTTCAGCAGCACCGGCCCGTGCTCGCCCAGCGTCAGCGCCGGCAGCACCGGGGTGCGCCAGGCGACGTCCGCCACCGCCCCGCGCGCCCGGTGGACGTCAGCGGCGGTGACGGCGGTCATGCGGTCAGCTCGGCAGCGCGACGAGCGCGGCGATCTCGACCTGCACGCCGAGCGGCAGCGCCGCGACGGCGATCGCGATCCGCGCGGGCGGCTCGCTCTCGAAGAACGAGGTGTAGACCTCGTTGACCTCCTTGAACGCGCCCATGTCGGTCAGGTAGACGGTCACCTGCAGCGCGTCGGAGAGCTGCGCGCCGGCGGCGGCGACGACCGCGGACAGGTTCTTCAGGCACTGGCGCGCCTGCTCGGCGGGCGTGTCGCCCACCACCTCCCCGGAGGCCGGGTCGAGCGGGATCTGGCCCGAGCAGTACAGGACCCCGTTGTGGGCGACGGCGTGCGAGTAGGGGCCGATCGCGGCCGGGGCGTCCAGGGCGGTGACGATCTTGCGGTGTGCGGTCATGGGTCAGGGGAAAGTAGCGTCACCGTCATGGCCAACGCGCTCGCCGGGGAGACCTCGCCCTACCTGCTCCAGCACGCCGACAACCCCGTGGACTGGCTGCCGTGGGGCGAGGAGGCGCTGCGCCGCGCCCGCGAGCTGGACCGCCCGCTGCTCGTGTCGATCGGCTACGCGGCCTGCCACTGGTGCCACGTCATGGAGCGCGAGTCGTTCGAGGACCCCCAGGTCGCCGAGCTCATGAACGCGCGCTTCGTGTGCGTGAAGGTCGACCGCGAGGAGCGCCCCGACGTCGACGCCGTCTGCATGGAGGCGGTGCAGGCGATGACCGGCCACGGCGGCTGGCCGCTGAACGTGTTCCTCACCCCCGAGCAGGTCCCGTTCTACGGCGGGACGTACTTCCCGCCGCGCCCGGCGATGAACCAGCCGAGCTGGACGCAGGTGCTGGCCGCGGTCGCCGAGGCGTGGGAGCAGCAGCGCGACGCCGTCCGCGAGCAGGCGCGGCGGCTGCGCGAGCGGCTGGCCCAGACGGCGGCGCTGCGCCCGGCGCCGGACGCCCCGCACGCGGGGACGCTGCGCCACGCGGTCGAGAACCTGCGGGCCGCGTTCGACGCGCGCTTCGGCGGCTGGGGCGGCGCCCCGAAGTTCCCGGCCGCCTCGACGATCGACTTCCTCCTCGGCCAGGGCGAGACCGAGATGGCGGCGACGACGCTGCGGGCGATGGCGACCGGCGGCATCCACGACCTCGTCGGCGGCGGGTTCGCCCGCTACGCGGTCGACCGCACGTGGACGGTCCCCCACTTCGAGAAGATGCTCTACGACAACGCGCTCCTCGCGCGCGCGTACCTGCACGGGTGGCAGGCGACCGGCGACGAGCTCCTGCGGCGGACGTGCCGCGACACGCTCGACTGGATGCTGGCCGAGATGCGCGCCCCCGGCGGCGGCTTCCGGTCGTCGCTGGACGCCGACTCCGAGGGCGTCGAGGGCCGCTTCTACGTGTGGACGCTCGACGAGCTGCGCGACGCGCTCGGCCCCGACGCCGACGCCGCGATCGCCTGGACCGGGGCGACCGCGCGCGGCAACTTCGAGGGCGCGAACGTGCTCCAGGCGCGCGGGCCGGAGCCCGATCCCGAGACGCGCGAGCGCATCCGCGCCCGCCTGGCCGAGGTCCGCGCCCGCCGGGTGCGCCCGGCGCTGGACGACAAGGTCCTGACCTCGTGGAACGCGCTGGCGATCGCGGCGCTCGCCGAGGCCGGCGCCGTCCTGCGCGAGGCGCGCTACCTCGACGCCGCCCGCACCGCCGCCGAGTTCCTGCTCGCCGTCCACCGCGACGCCGACGGGCGGCTGCTGCGCACCTCCAAGGACGGCGACGCCCGCCTGGCCGGCTACCTCGAGGACCACGCGTTCCTCGTCGAGGCGCTCGTCGGGCTCTACGAGGCGACGTGGGAGCCGCGCTGGCTGACGGCGGCGCGCGACCTGGCCGACGCGACGATCGCCCGCTTCGGCGACCGCGAGCGGGGCGGCTTCTTCACGACCGCCGACGACCAGCCGGCGCTCGTCGCCCGCCGCCGCGACCTCGAGGACAGCCCGATCCCGTCCGGCTCCTCGAGCGCGGCGCTCGGCCTCCTGCGCCTGCACGCGCTCACCGGCGAGGCCGAGTACGAGCGCTGGGCGGCGTCGACGATCGCGCTCGCCCACGAGCTCGCGCCCCGCTACCCGGTCGCGTTCGGCCACCTCCTGCAGGCGATCGCCTGGGCGGTCGGCCCGGCGCGCGAGGTCGCGATCGTCGGGCCCGGCCCGCAGCCGCTGCTCGACGTCGTGCGCGCCGCCTACCGGCCGCGGATCGTGCTCGCCGGCGGCCCGGGCCCCAGCGACGAGGTGCCGCTGCTCGCCGGCCGCGAGCCGCTCGACGGCCGCGCCGCCGCCTACGTCTGCGAGCGCTTCGCCTGCCGGCGGCCGGTCGCCGACCCGGACGAGCTCGCCGCCCTGCTCGACGGCTGAGCCGACGCGCCCCGCGCGAGCGGGTAGGTTCCTCCGCCGGCAGGATGCGTCGACTCTCCGCGATCACCGGACCCCGCGCCAAGTGGGTCGTCTTCTTCGCCTGGATCGTCGTGCTCGTGGCGATGCTGGCCGCGAACCTCCCGGGCCGCTTCGCCGACGCCGAGGAGAACGAGTCGCGCTCGTTCCTGCCCGGCAGCGCCGAGTCGACCGCGGTCCTCGACGTCACCGAGCGGCTCGCCGGGGCCGAGACGGCGCCGACCGTCATCGTCTACCACCGCGACGGCGGCCTGACCGACGCCGACCGGCAGCGGATCGTCGACGACGTCGCGCGGCTCGACGAGGCGACGCGCGCGTTCTCGAACACGACCCCGTTCGCCAACCCCGTCGACCCGGAGGCCTCGCCGCCGTACCTGCTGGCCCCCGACGGCGCGACCGCGCTGATCGGCAACGTCATCCGGGCCGAGGACACCGGCGACACCGGCCAGCTGCTGGACCCGATCGACCGCTACCGCGAGCTCGTCTCCGACCCGGGCGGCGGGCTGGAGGTGAAGGTCACCGGCCCGGCGGGCTTCTCGGCCGACGCGATCAAGGTCTTCGAGGGCATCAACACGACGCTCGTCGGCGCCGCGCTGCTGCTCGTCATCGTCCTGCTCATCCTCATCTACCGCAGCCCGGTCTTCTGGTTCTTCCCGATCCTGGCCGTCGTCGTCGCCGAGCTGAGCGCGCGCGGCGCCGGCTGGGTGCTGACCGAGCTGGGCGTGACCGTCAACGGGCAGACGTCGGCGATCCAGTCGATCCTCGTCATCGGCGCGGGCACCGACTACGCGCTGCTGCTCGTCGCCCGCTACCGCGAGGAGCTGCGCCACCACCAGGACAAGCACGAGGCGATGGCGATCGCCGTGCGCCGCGCCGGCCCGGCGATCCTCGCCTCCGGCGTGACGGTCATGGCGACGCTCCTGTCGCTCAGCCTGGCGAAGGTCAACGGGACGTCGGGCCTGGGGCCGGTCGGCGCGACCGGCATCGGCGTCGCGCTGCTCGTCATGCTGACGTTCCTGCCGGCGCTGCTGGCGATCGTCGGCCGCCGCCCGTTCTGGCCGTTCGTCCCGTACGGGCCGCAGGGGCGCGGCACGCCCGACCACGCGCCGATGCGCGTGCCCGGCCTGGCGCCGCTCGTCGACCGGCTCGGCCCGGGCGTGACGACGTTCGCGGTCGTCGGCGTGCTCGCCGCGCTCGGCGCGCTCGCGGCGTCGCCGGCCGCCGGGCTCGTCGCGCTCGCCGCCGTCGCCGCGATCGTCGGGCTGCTCGTCGGTCCGTACCGCCGGCTGCGGGCCGGGCCGCTGGAGCGCTTCGAGGCGCGGATGCACGCGCGCGAGCACGCCGTCGACGAGACGCACGGCTGGTGGCGGACGGTCGGCGAGTGGGTCGCGCGGCGGCCGCGGCTGATCGGCGCCGGCGGCCTGGCCGTGCTCGTCGTCATGGCGCTCGGCCTGCTGGACTTCTCGTCGGGGCTGACGCAGAGCAACCAGTTCCGCGGCTCGGTCGAGTCGGTCGAGGGCCAGGCGCTCATCGCCCGGTCGTTCCCGCCCGGGCAGGCGGCGCCGACCGACGTCGTCCTGTCCGCCGGCGGCGACGTCGACGCGGTCGTCGCGGCCGCCGCGGGGGTGCCGGGGGTCGCCGACGTCTCGCCGCAGCCGGTCGCCGCCGACGACCGCGACGTCCAGCTCGCCGTCTACCTCGACGCCGACCCGTACTCGCAGGCCGCGTTCGACACGGTCCCGCGCCTGCGCGACGCGGTGCGCGCCGTGGAGCCGGACGCGCTCGTCGGCGGGCCGAGCGCGATCGAGCACGACCTGCGCGAGGCCGCCGTCGACGACACGATCCTCCTCATCCCGATCGCGCTGGCGATCGTGCTCGTCATCCTCGCCGTGCTCCTGCGGTCGCTCGTGGCGCCGGTCCTGCTCGTCGCGACCGTCGTCATGTCGTTCCTCGCCGCGCTCGGCGTCAGCGCGGTCGTGTTCGACGTGATCTTCGGGTTCCCCGGCAGCGACCCGTCGATCCCGCTCTACTCGTTCATCTTCCTCGTCGCGCTCGGCGTCGACTACAACATCTTCCTCATGGCGCGCGTGCGCGAGGAGGCGCTGCGCCACGGCACCCGCGACGGGATGCTCCGCGGCCTGGCCGTCACCGGCGGCGTCATCACCTCGGCCGGGATCGTCCTGGCCGGCACGTTCGCCGTCCTCGGCGTGCTGCCGCTGACGCTGCTGACCGAGCTCGGCTTCATCATCGCCTTCGGCGTCCTGCTCGACACGTTCGTCGTGCGCTCGATCCTCGTGCCGGCGCTCGTGTTCGACATCGGCCCGCGGATCTGGTGGCCGTCGCGCCGGGACGCGCTCACGCGGCCGTGACGGGCGCCGCCGCCCGCGCGGCGCGGCGGCGGCGACGGCGGGGCCTCGGCCTCAGAGGACCGGCAGGTAGCGGTCGAGCTCCCACGGCGTGACCTGCACGCGGTAGTCCTCCCACTCCTGGCGCTTGATCTCGATGTAGCGGTTGAACATGTGCTCGCCGAGCGTGCGCAGGACGAGCTCGGACTCGGCGGTGATCTCGACCGCCTCGCCGAGGGTCTCGGGGAGCTGCTCGATGCCGAGGCGCCGGCGGTCGTCGGGCGACAGGTGGTAGAGGTTCTTCTCCATCGGCTCGGGCAGCTCGTAGCCCTTCTCGATCCCCTCCAGGCCCGCCTGCAGGAGCACGGCGAACGTCAGGTACGGGTTGCAGGCCGGGTCCGGGCAGCGCAGCTCCATGCGCGTCGAGCTCTCGTGGCCCGGGTGGTAGAGCGGCACGCGCACGAGCGCGCTGCGGTTGCGCCGCGACCAGGCGACGTAGACCGGCGCCTCGTAGCCGGGGACGAGCCGCTTGTAGGAGTTCACCCACTGGGCGAAGATCGAGCACATCTCGCGCGCGTGCTTGAGCTGGCCCGCGATGAACGCCTTGCCGACGTCCGACAGGAAGTACTGGTCGTCGGGGTCGTAGAACGCGTTGCGCCCGTCGGCGAAGAGCGACTGGTGCGTGTGCATGCCCGACCCGTTCTGGTTGAAGAGCGGCTTGGGCATGAACGTCGCGTGCCAGCCGTACTTCATCGCGATCTCCTTGACCGTGATGCGGTACGTCATGCAGTCGTCGGCCATCTTCAGGGCCGGCGCGTAGCGCATGTCGACCTCGTGCTGCGACGGGCCCGACTCGTGGTGGGAGTACTCGACGTGGATGCCGAGCTGCTCGAGCGCGAGGACGGTCTCGCGCCGCACGTCCGAGCCGGCGTCGAGCGTCGTCAGGTCGAAGTAGCCGCCCTCGTCGAGGACCTCCGTGCCCGTGCTGTCCTTGAAGAGGTAGTACTCGAGCTCGGGCCCGACGTTGAACGTGTCGAAGCCCATCCGCTCGGCCCGCTGCAGGGCGCGGCGCAGGACCTGGCGCGGATCGCCCTCGTACGGGGTCCCCTCGGGCGTGTGGATGTCACAGAAGATCCGGGCGACCCCCTGCTCCTGCGGGCGCCACGGCAGGACCGCGAACGTCTGCGGATCGGGGACCGCGACCATGTCGGACTCCTCGATCGCGTTGAATCCGGTGATCGACGAGCCGTCGAAGCCCATGCCGTTCTCGAACGCGTCGTCGAGCTCGTCGACCCCGATCGAGAACGACTTCAGCTGGCCGAGGATGTCGGTGAACCACAGCCGGATGAACCGGATCCGGTGCTCCTGGACGAGGGCCTTGACGTCGTCGGCGGACTTGGGCAGCTCGGGCATCGCCAGCGGAGCCTAGACCACGAGCCGGTGGACGACATGGCGAACTCCGGCTGGACCGCCGGTCGGAGCCGCGGGCGGTCAGGCGAGCGGGCGCGTGGCCACCGCGAGGGCGGTGCGCAGCGACTCCGGACCGTGGTTCTCGTCGGCCATCCCGAGCACGTCGAAGGCGGTGTGCGCGAGGTGGTGGGCGAGGCGGGCGGCGGCCTGGTCGGCGTCGCCGGCGGCGACCGCGTCGAGGATCTCACGGTGCTCGACGGCGGCGGCGTCGAAGCCGTACGACGTCCCCTCGAGGTAGACGCGCCGGTAGCGGCCGGCGTGGTCGGAGAGCTGGTCGAGGAGCTCGACGACGCGGCGGCCCGCGTGCTGGACGAGGCGCCGGTGGAACTCGCGGTGCGGGCGCTCCCAGGCCTCGACGTCGTGGTTGGAGGCGAAGTGGTCCATCTGCGCGAGGTCGCCGTGCATCGCGGCGATGTCCTCGGAGGTGAGCCGCGGGATCGTCAGGCGAATGGCAAGCGCCTGGAGGGGCAAGAAGGTGACATACAGCTCTTCGAGATCCTCAGCCGAGAACGCGGTCACCCGGTACGAGCGGTTCGGGCTCGCCTCGAGCAGGCCCTCGCGCTGCAGCAGGCGGAAGGCCTCGCGCAGCGGCGTGCGGCTGACGCCGAGGCGCTCGGCGAGGGGGACCTGCTGGAGCTCCTCGCCGGGGGCGAACTCGCCGCGCAGGATCGCCGACCTCAGCCGGTCGTGGACCAGGTCGACGTTCTGCCGCTCCGCGGTGGACTTCTCCATGGGTCGGGATTCTCCAACATTCTGTTGTATCCACGCCTTTCCGTGGATACACTAGCCGCTCACCCCGCTCCCCGGAGAGAGGTTGCCGTACATGGCCACAACCCGTCGTCGCTCGCAAACTCCCCGCACCGGCCGCCGTCCTGAAGCGGTGCCTCCCGGAAGCGGACACGTAGCCGAGCCGCTCGATCTGCGCGACGTCCTGCGCCAGATGACGGTCATCCGGCTCTTCGAGCAGGAGTCCGAGCGCCAGTACAAGCGCGCGCGGATCGGCGGCTACTGCCACCTGGCGATCGGCCAGGAGGCCGCCACCGTCGGCGTCGTCGCCGCGATGGGCCCCGAGGACCTGCTGCTGTCCTCCTACCGCTCGCACGGGTTCGCCCTCGCCAAGGGCGTCCCCGCCACGACCGTCATGGCCGAGCTGTTCGGCCGCCAGGACGGCTGCGCCGCCGGCCGCGGCGGCTCGATGCACCTGCTCGACCCCGAGCACAACTACTTCGGCGGCTGGGGCATCGTCGCCGGCCAGCTCCCGATCGCCGCCGGCATGGCGCTCGCCGCCGTCAAGCAGGGCAAGGAGCTCGCCGTCGTCTGCGAGCTCGGCGACGGCGCCGTGAACATGGGCGCCTGGCACGAGTCGCTGAACCTCGCCGCCGTCTGGCGCCTGCCGGTCCTCTTCACCGTCTTCAACAACGGCTACGGCATGGGCACGCGCGTCGACCAGTCCAACGCCGAGCCCGAGATCTTCAAGCGCGCCGCCGCCTTCCGCATGCCCGGCGAGCGCGTCGACGGCCAGGACGTCGAGGCCACCCACCAGGCGGCCGCCGCGCTGCTCGAGCGCGCCCGCAAGGAGCGCCAGCCCGCCGTCCTGGAGGTCATGACCTACCGCCTGCGCGGGCACTCCGTCGCCGACGCCGGCACCGCCTACCGGACGAAGGAGGAGGTCGCCGAGTGGGCCGAGAAGCGCGACCCGATCGCGCTCGTCACCGAGCGGCTCATCGCCGCCGGCGCCACGGCCGAGGAGCTCGACGCGATCCAGCGCGACGCCCAGCGCGAGGTCGACGAGGCCGTCGCCTTCGCCGAGGCGAGCCCGATGCCCGACCCCTCCACCCTCGCCGACTTCGTCTACGGCGACCCGGAGACCGGCCGCCAGTTCAGCCGCATGGCCCCCGGCTCGCCCGCCGGCGAGGCGGCCGTCCTGGCCCAGCTCGAGCAGGCGGCGTGAGTATGGCGACGACCGCATCCGGCATCGAGACCATGACCTACCGCGAGGCGCTGCGCCTCGCGCTGCGCGAGGAGCTCGAGCGCGACCCTTCCGTCTTCCTCATGGGCGAGGAGATCGGCGTGTTCCAGGGCTCCTACAAGGTCACCGCGGGCCTCTACGACGACTTCGGGCCCGAGCGGATCATGGAGACCCCGATCTCCGAGGAGGGCTTCGTCGGCGCCGCCGTCGGGGCGGCCATGGCCGGCCAGCGCCCGGTCGTGGAGATCATGACGATCAACTTCATCCTCGTCGCGATGGACCAGGTCGTCAACCACGCCGCGAAGGTCCGCTACATGTTCGGCGGCAAGGTCGGCTGCCCGCTCGTCATCCGCACCCCCAACGGCGCCGGCAACCAGCTCACCGCGCAGCACTCGCAGTCGTTCGAGGGCTGGTTCGCGCACGTCCCCGGCCTGAAGGTCGTCGCCCCGGCGACCCCGGCCGACGCCCGGGGGTTGCTCAAGAGCGCCATCCGCGACGATGATCCCGTCCTGGTGATCGAGAACCTGCAGCTGTACAAGGCCAAGGGCGAGGTCGACACGTCCGTCGACGGCGCCGTCGAGATCGGCCGCGCCGCAATCGCGCGCGAGGGCGGCGACCTGACGATGGTCGCCCACTCGTTCGCGGTCACCCGCTGCCTGCACGTGGCCGAGCGGCTCCAGGCCGAGCACGGCATCTCCGCCGAGGTCGTCGACCTGCGCTCGCTGCGCCCGCTCGACATGGAGACGGTCGCCGCCTCCGTGGCGAAGACGAACCGCGCGCTGTGCGTCGAGGAGGGCTGGGCCTCCTACGGCGTCACCGCCGAGGTCGCCAGCCGGATCTCGCTCGCCTGCTTCGACGACCTCGACGCCCCGGTCGGGCGCGTCGGCATGGCCGAGGTGCCGATGCCGTACGCGAAGTCGCTCGAAGACGCTGCCCTGCCCCACGAGGAGAAGATCCTCATCGCTGCTCTGGAGGTCTGTGGTGCCTGAAGTCGTCATGCCGCGCCTGTCGGACTCGATGGAGGAGGGCACGATCCTCCGCTGGCTCGTGTCCGACGGCGACGAGGTGACGCGCGGCCAGGAGATCGTCGAGATCGAGACCGACAAGGCGACGATGCCCTACGAGGCCGACGCCGACGGTCCGCTGCACATCGTGGCCCAGGAGGGCGCGACCCTGCCGATCGGCGCGACGATCGCCACGATCGGCGACGCCGCCCCCGCCTCCGGCGGCAACGGCGGCGGCGCGTCCGCCGGCGCCGCGCAGCCCGTCGAGGCGGCCGCCCCCGCGGCCGCGCCCGCCGCCGCCGAGGCCCCGGCCGCCGCCGCGGGCGGCGCCGCCG
>JADGIB010000106.1 GCA_019683665.1 Solirubrobacteraceae bacterium | reverse complement strand
GGCAGCTCCTACGCGCCCCCACCGACAAGGCCCAGACCATGACCCCAAACACGATCCCAAACAGGCCAGCAGCAGCGCTGGCCTTGACATAGGAGTAACGCATGCGCATCGGCGTCGACGCCCGGCACCTGCCCGCTGGCCGCGGCGTGGCGCGCTACCTGCAGCACGCCCTCGCCGCCCTCGCCGCCCGCTGCCCCGGCGACGAGCTCGTCGCGTTCGTCCCCGGGCGGGCCCCGGTCGCCGTGCCCGACGGGGTCGAGCTGCGCCGCAGCGCGCTGCCCGGCCGGGCGCTGCACGGGCTCGGCGCGGCGACCGGCCGCCCGGCGCTCGAGCGGCTCTGCGGCGGGCGCCTGGACGCGGTCTGGATGCCGGCCCCGGCGCCGGTCGGGCTCGACGGCTCGGCGCCGCTCGTGCTCACCGTCCACGACCTGTCGTTCGTCGAGCGGCCCGGCGACTTCACCGCCTACGAGCGGCTCTGGCACCGCGTGGGGCGGCTGCGGCGCCTCGCCCGCCGCGCCGCGCGGGTGATCGCCGTGTCGGGCGCGACCCGCGACGCGCTCGTGGCCCGCTGGGGGCTCGACCCGGCCCGCGTCGACGTCGTCCACGAGGGGCCCGGGACCCCGGTCGCCGCCGGGTCGGACCCGCCGCCCGGGCCGCCGGCGACGGCGGCGCCCTACCTGCTCTGCGTCGGGGCGCTCGAGCCGCGCAAGGCGCCCGAGCTGCTGGCCGGCGCGTACGCGCGGGCGCGGGCCCGCGGGCTGGCGGCCGAGCTCGTCTTCGCCGGCGAGGGCCGGCTCGCGGCGCGGCTGGCGGGCCGCCCGGGCGTGCGCGTCCTCGGCCCGGTGGACGGGCCGCGGCTCGACGCGCTCTACCGCGGCGCGCTCGCCGTCGTCGCCCCGGCCTGGCTGGAGGGCTTCGGGCTCACGCCGCTGGAGGCGCTCGCGCGCGGGGTGGCGCCGGTCGTCGCCGACCTGCCCGTCTACGACGAGACGCTCGGCGACGGCGCGGTCCGCTTCCCGCCCGGCGACGCCGAGGCGCTCGCCGACGCGCTCCTGCGCGTCGCCGGCGACCCGGCGCTGCGCGCCGCGGTCGTCGCCGCCGGGCGGCGGGCGATCGCGCCCCTGACCTGGGAGGCGTGCGCGGACGGGATCCGCGCCGCGATCGAGCGGGCGGTGGCGGCATGAGCTTCACCGTCGTCGTCGTCCTGCACGACTCGGCCGACGACCTGCGCCGCCTGCTGGCCTCGATCGACCGCCACCTGCCGCAGCGCCCGCACGTCGTCTGCGTCGACAGCGGCTCCAACGACGACGGCCCCGAGCTGGCCGCCGACTGGGGCGCCGAGCTGCTCGTGCTCGCCGGCAACCGCGGCTTCGGCGCGGCGAACAACGCCGGGCTGGCGCGGGTGCGCACCGACGTCACCGTCCTGCTGAACCCCGACGTCGAGCTGCTCGACGACGGCCTCGCCCGCCTCGCCGCGACGGCGGCCGAGGGCGACCGGCTGCTCGCGCCGCGCCTGCTCAACCCGGACGGCAGCCTCCAGCGCAGCGCCCACCCGCGGCCCGGGACGGTCGAGGCGCTCCTGCCCGCGCTCGTCCACCCGCGCCTCCTCCCCCGGCCGCTGCGCGAGCGCGCGGACCCGTGGCGGTCGGACCGGCCGCGGCGGGTCGGCTGGGCGATCGCCGCCGCGCTCGCCGCCCGCACCGAGACGCTGCGGGCGCTCGGCCCGTTCGACCCCGACGCGTTCCTGTTCTACGAGGACATGGACCTGTGCCTGCGCGCCGCCGCGCGCGGCGTGCCGACCGAGCTGCGCCCGGAGGTCGCGCTGCGCCACCGCGGCGGCCACTCGACGACCGCCCACTTCGGCCGCGAGCCGCTGCTGCTGCACGCGCGCCGCCGCCGCGAGGTCGTCGGCGCCGACCTCGGGCCGCGCGCGCTCGCGCTCGACGACGCCGCGCAGGCGCTGACGTTCGCCGTGCGCGCGCTCGTGAAGGGGCCGCGCGGCGGCCGGCGCGAGCGGGCCCAGCTCGCCGCGCTGCGGGCCGCGCGGCGCGGCTGACCGGGCCTCAGAACAGGCCGAGCTGCTCGGGGCCGGGCCGGGGCTGCTCGGCCTCGGGCTCGGGCGCCGGCGGGTCCGCCGCCGTCTCCGGGGGCGGCGCCGGCGGCTCGAGGCCGGCCAGCAGCGAGGGCTGCACGACCGCCGGCTCGGTGGGCGGCGGCGGCTCGGCGGGCGCCGCGGCCAGCGCGTCGCGCCAGTCGGCCTCCTGCGGCTCGGGCTCGTCCGGCTCGACGATCTCCGGCTGCGGCGGCGCCGGCTTGGCCAGCACGGCCGGGATCCCGTGGAAGTCGGCGCGCAGGATCTCGAGCATCCGCGGCGTGTAGAGGGCGGCGGCCGGGTGGTAGAGCGGGTAGAGCCGCACCGCGCGGCGGCCGATGACGCGGACCTCCTCCCGGCCGTGGACGCGGGTGATCCCGGCCGGGTCGCCGCGCAGGAGCTTCGTGGCGAAGTTGCCGAGCGTGCAGACGACGCGCGGCTGGACGAGCTCGAGCTGGCGCATGAGGTACTCGCGGCAGGCCTCGATCTCGCCCGGGTGCGGGTCGCGGTTGCCCGGCGGCCGGCACTTAAGGACGTTGCAGATGAACACGCTGCGGCGCTCGAGCCCGATCTCCGACAGGAGCTGATCGAGCAGCTTCCCGGCCTGCCCGACGAACGGCAGGCCCATCCGGTCCTCGTTCGCGCCGGGCGCCTCGCCGACGAACATGAGGTCGGCGTCCGCGTTGCCGGCCCCGAACACGACCTGGGTGCGCGTCGACGCCAGCTCGCGGCAGCGGACGCAGGCGCGCGCCTGCTCGTAGACGAGCTTCAGCTCCTCGCGGCGCTCCTGCGGCGTGACGGGCGTGGCCATCGGCGGGCAGCGTAACGACGGTCGCGCAGGGGTATAGTGACGGGTGGCCGTCACCTCCGGGGACGGACCGCCGACCACCCTCACCACCACCTGACGACGCGACCGGCATCCCCTCGCGGGAGCTGGACCGACATGACGGAGACCGACCTCCACTCCCTGCGCCACGCGGTCATCGGCCGCGGCCGGCTCGGCACGGCCCTGGCCGCCGCGCTGCGCGCCGCCGGTCTGACCGTCGACGGCCCGCTCGGTCGCCGTCCGTCGCTCGCGGGCGCCGGCGTCGTCCTGCTCGCCGTCCCCGACGCCGAGATCGCGGCCGCTGCGGCCGCGGTGCCGCCCGGCCCGCTCGTCGGCCACTGCTCGGGCGCGACGACGCTCGCGCCGCTCGCGCCGCACGAGGCGTTCAGCCTCCACCCGCTGATGACGGTCCCCGGGGCTCGCGCCGGGGACGACCCGCGCGCGGTGTTCGCGGGCGCGACCGCGGCCGTCGCCGGGTCGACCCCGCGGGCGGAGGCGGTCGCCACCGCCCTGGCCCGGACGCTCGGGATGCGCCCCGTCGAGGTCGCCGACGCGGACCGCGCCGCCTACCACGCGGCCGCCTCGGTCGCCGCGAACTTCCTCGTGACGCTGGAGGCCGCCGCCGAGCGCCTGGCCGCCACCGCCGGCGTCGACCGCGCCGCGCTCGCGCCGCTCGTCCGCGCCGCGCTCGAGAACTGGGCCGCCCTCGGCGGCGAGCGGGCGCTCACGGGGCCGATCGCCCGCGGCGACGAGGGGACGGTCGCCCGCCAGCGCGCCGCCGTCGCCGAGCGCGCGCCCGACCTGCTGGCCCTGTTCGACGCGCTCGCCGACGCGACGCGGGCGCTGGCCGCGACGGGAGCGGCCCGATGAGGACGGTCCGCACGGTCGCCGAGCTGCGCGAGGCGCTCGCCCCCGCCCGCCGCGACGGCGCGACGATCGGGCTCGTCCCGACGATGGGCGCGCTCCACGCCGGGCACCTGTCGCTCATCGAGGCGGCCCGCGCCGGCACCGACGTCGTCGTCGTGTCGCTGTTCGTCAACCCGACCCAGTTCGCGCCCGACGAGGACCTCGACGCCTACCCGCGCGACGAGGCCGGCGACGCGCGCGCCGCCGAGGGCGCCGGGGCCGACGTCCTCTTCGCGCCGTCGGTCGCGGAGGTGTACCCGGACGGGTTCGCCACGACGGTCCGGGTCGCCGGGGTCAGCGATCCGCTCGAGGGCGCCCGCCGCCCCGGCCACTTCGACGGGGTCGCGACCGTCGTGACGAAGCTCCTGAACATGGTCCAGCCCGACGTCGCCTACTTCGGGCGCAAGGACGCCCAGCAGCTCGCGGTCATCCGCCGGCTCGTCGCCGACCTGAACCTGCCGGTCCGCATCGAGGGCTGCCCGACCGTCCGCGAGCCCGACGGGCTGGCGATGTCGAGCCGCAACGCCTACCTCGCGCCCGAGGACCGCCCGCGCGCGCTCGCGCTCAGCCGGGCGCTCGAGGCGGCGCGCGAGGCGGTCGCGGCCGGGACGACCGACGCCGCCGCCGTCGCCGCCGCCGCCCGCGTCCCGATGGACGAGCTCGGCGTCGAGCCCGAGTACCTCGCCGTCGTCGACCCGGAGACCTTCCAGCCCGTGACCGCCGTCGACCGCGACGTGCTGGTCGCGGTCGCCGCGCGCGTCGGGCGCGCGCGCCTCATCGACAACGCCACGATCCGCCCAGACGGGAGCGTGCCCTGATGCAGCGCACGATGCTGAAGTCCAAGATCCACCGGGCGACCGTGACCGACTGCGACCTCCACTACGTCGGGTCGATCACGATCGACCCCGACCTGCTCGAGGCCGCCGACATCCTCGAGCACGAGCTCGTCCACGTCGTCGACGTCGACAACGGGTCGCGCTTCGAGACGTACACGATCGCCGGCCGCCGCGGCTCCGGCGAGGTGAAGGTCAACGGCGCCGCCGCTCGCCTCGTGCACCGCGGCGACACCGTCATCGTCATCTCCTACGCGCAGTACGACCCGGCCGAGATCGAGCGCCACGAGCCGCGCGTGGTGCACGTCGAGGCGGGGACGAACCAGATCATCCGCACCGATTCCGAGGTGGCGACCCTCGTCCGCTGAGGGCGTCAACCAGAAGGAGAGCGCCATGTCCGCCGCACCGCAGGTCCTCGACACCCTCCCGATGACCCTCCCGCGCCTCGCCGAGAAGAAGCGGCTCGGCGAGCCGATCGTGATGGTCACGGCCTACGACCACCCGTCGGCGCAGGTCGCCGAGGCGGCCGGGGTCGACATCGTCCTCGTCGGCGACTCGGGGGCGATGACCGTCCTCGGCTACCCGTCGACGGTGCCGGTCTCGATCGAGGAGATGCTCATGCTCACCGCCGCGGTCCGCCGCGGCCTGCACACGCCGCTGCTCGTCGCCGACCTGCCGTTCGGGTCCTACGAGGCGTCCGACGAGCTGGCGATCGCGACCGCGCAGCGGTTCGTCAAGGAGGCCGGCGCCGACGCCGTCAAGCTCGAGGGCGGCGGCGCGATGGTGCAGCGGGCCCGGGCGATCGTCGCCGCCGGCATCCCGGTCATGGGCCACGTCGGGCTCACCCCGCAGACGTCGACCGCGCTCGGCGGCTACCGCGCCCAGGGCCGCACGGCCGAGGCGGCGCTGAAGGTCGCCCGCGCGGCGCTCGACCTCCAGGCGGCCGGCTGCTTCTCGATCGTCTGGGAGGCGATCCCGGCCGCCGTCGCCGAGGAGCTGATGCCGCGCATGGAGATCCCGGTCATCGGGATCGGCGCCGGCGCGGCGACCGACGGCCAGGTCCTCGTCTTCCACGACCTGCTCGGCATCCGCGAGGGGGTCGGGGCGCGCTTCGTCAAGCGCTACGGCGACGTCATGGACGAGATGGTCCGGGGCGTGCGGGCCTACGCCGAGGACGTGCGCGAGCGCCGCTACCCGGAGCCCGACCACACGTACTCGATCGCGCCGGAGGAGCTCGCTGAGCTGCGCGCCCGCCTGCACGCCGTCTAGCGAGGCTCCATAACCCTGCCTCCACCGTTGCGCTAGCACGCGCCGGGGGGTAGCGCTATCGGACATGCGTCCAGCTTCGCTGCTCCCCTGCGTGCTCGCCGCGGCCCTGCTCGCGGCCCCGGCGGCCGCCTCGGCCGGGGTCCCCCACACCGTCGCGCCCGGCGAGACGCTGTGGTCGCTCGCCGCCGCCCAGAACATGACGACGCGCGCCTTCGCGGCCGCCAACGGGCTGTCCGAGGACGCGCACCTCGTCGCCGGCACGACGATCCGGATCCCGACCGTCTCCGAGGCCGCCGCCGCGCTCGCGAGCGCCCCGGCCGCGGTCGCCCAGGCCGCCGGCCAGGCGAGCGCGACGCCGCAGCCGGCGCCGCCGCCGATGGGCGGCTACACGGTGCGCCCGGGCGACACGCTCAGCGGCCTCGCCGCCCAGGCTGGCGTGACGGTGGACGCGATCGCGGCGATGAACGGGCTGGACCCGGACGGGTTCCTCATCGCCGGGACGGTCATCAAGCTGCCGACCGGCGCGCCCACCCCGCCGGCCGCGTCCGCGCCGGCGCCCGAGCCGGTCGTCCCGCCGGCCGCGCCGAGCCCGTCGCCGACGCGGGTCACCGCGGCCGACATCGCGACCGTCGCCGCCCGCAACGGCGTCCCCGCCGACCTGTCGGCCGCGATCGCCTGGCAGGAGTCCGGCTTCAACAACGCGATGGTCTCGTCGGCGAACGCGCGCGGGGTCATGCAGGTCATGCCCGGCACCTGGGACTGGGTGCAGGCGAACCTGGCCAGGCGGCGGCTCGACCCGGGCTCGGCGATCGACAACGTCGGCGCCGGCGTCCTCTACCTCGGCCACCTCCTCCAGCAGACCGGCGGCGACCACGCGATGGCGGCCGCCGCCTACTACCAGGGGCTGTCCTCGGTGCGGCGGATCGGGATGCTGCCCGAGACGCAGCGCTACGTCGCCAACGTGATGGCGCTGCGCTCCCGCTTCGGCGGATGAGCGCGGGCGGCCGCTCAGCGCGCCGGGTCGGCGGGCGTGGCGTCGTAGGTGATCATGCGCACGACGCGGGCCGGCGCGCCCACGGCGACCGAGTACGGCGGCAGGTCGGCGGTGACGACGCTGTTGGCGCCGACGACGCAGCGCTCGCCGATCGTCACCCCGCTCGTGACGACGACGTTCGCCCCCAGCCACACGTTGTCGCCGATCCGCGTCGGGCCGCGCGACGTGAACCCCTGCCACGGCACCGGCAGCACCGGGTCGTCGAAGCGGTGGTTGGCGTCGGTGACGAAGCAGCCGTTGGCGAGCATGCAGTGGTCGCCGATCTCGACGAGGTCCATCGCGG
The DNA here is from genome assembly GCA_019683665.1 of Solirubrobacteraceae bacterium. Classification (GTDB taxonomy): domain Bacteria; phylum Actinomycetota; class Thermoleophilia; order Solirubrobacterales; family Solirubrobacteraceae; genus Capillimicrobium. The sequence goes on along the minus strand of JADGIB010000106.1, from coordinate 3,738 downwards.
CGACCATGACGCCGAGGTTGAGGAACGTGCCGGCCCCGATCCGGATCCGGGCCGGCGGGGGCGCCGTCAGCCACACCCCCGGCTCCAGCAGCGCGTTCTCGCCGATCGTCAGGCGGCCCTCGTCGAGGGCGGCGAGGACGTCGCCGTGGATCGGCCAGCGGATGAACGCGCCGGCGCGCAGCGCGTGCAGGTGGATGCGCGCGCGGTTCCACGGCAGCGCGTTGCGCTGGTACCAGCGCCACTTCTGCGCCCACAGGCGCGCCCGGGCGAGCAGGTCGGCGTCCACCCGCGAGATGGTGCCAGGCCGGGCGCGCTCAGGCGGCGCGGTGCACGACGGTCCCCGCGCCCCGCCACGGCGAGCGCAGCTCGATGCGCAGGAGCTGCTCCTCGGTGAGGAGCACGGTCCAGTCGCGGTCGCAGCGGTCGCAGCGGCAGGCGACGGCGCCGTCCTCGCGCTCGTCGACGATCCGCGCCACGCTCGGCTGGCGCAGGCAGCAGGAGCACGCGAACGACGCCTGCACGACCGGGTCGGGGTCGTCGGGGCGGAAGCGGGCGACCTCGGTGCCGGGGCTCACGCGGCGACCTCCAGCGGCGCGGCGCCGGCGGCGGCGCGGCGCGCGGCCTCGCGCGTCGTCGGCCGGCGGCCCCAGCGGGTCGCCTCCGCGTAGTCCATCAGCCGCTCGAACAGGGCGTCCAGCGGCGCGGCCGACAGCCCGGCGGGCTCGAGCAGCCGGCGGGCGCGGGCGTCGTCGAACTGGGTGCGGACGTCGAAGTACGGGACGAGCGCCTCGGTGCCGGCGGCGCGCTGCAGCGGCGCGTAGACCGGCTCGGGCTGGGCGAAGCGCTGCTGGGCGAGGCGCAGGACGTCGCTGACGCGGGCGGCGCGGTCGCCGGCGACGAGGTGGAACGTCTGGCCGTCGATGCCCGGCTCGCCGAGGAGGTGGACGATCGCGCCGGCGACGTAGTCGAGCGGGACGGCGTCGACGATGCCGCGCGGGTCGGCCGGGACGCGGTCGAGCAGGCCGCGGGCGAACGCGCGCAGCGGCAGGTAGAGCGCGCTGAAGGCCGGGGTCCAGCCGCTCGTCCCGTCGCCGACGACGATCGACGGCCGGGCGACGACGACCGGCAGGCCGCTGGCCGCGACGAGCCGCTCGGCCAGGTGCTTGCTCTGCTCGTAGGTGTTGCGGAACGCCTGGCCGCAGCTGAGGTCGTCCTCGCCGAAGCGCCCCTCGAAGCGGCCCGACACGAACGCGGTCGAGACGTGGACGACGCGCCGGAGGCGCTCGAGGTCGTTGGCGAGCTCGAGGACGCGCTGGGTGCCGAGCGCGTTGATGGCCAGCGCCTCGTTCAGCGGCTGGTCGAAGCCGACCGCGGCGGCGCAGTGGACGATGCGGTCGGCGGTGGCGCACAGCTCGCGCCGGGTGCCGGCGTCCAGGCCCAGCCCGTCGGCGGTGACGTCGCCGGGGACGGCGCGCACCCGCGCGTCGCGCGGCGGGTCGTCCCACAGGCGGGCGAGCGTGTCGGCGAGGCGCCGGTCGGCCGCCTCCTGGTCGGCGGCGCGCAGGAGCACGACGACGTCGTCCTCGCCGCGCTCGAGCAGCCGGGCGAGCACCTCCATCCCGACGACCCCGGTCGCGCCGGTCAGGACGATGGCACCGTTGCTCATGCCCCCAGGCTGCCGGGCCGCGGGGCCGCGCGCCACCACAACCCCCCGGGCGGGGGGCGGTCCGCGCGCGGACGCCCCGCGGGGCTAGACGAGCAGGCCGAGCCGCTGGGCGCGCAGGACCGCCTCGGCCCGGTTGCGCACCTCGAGCTTGCGGTAGAGCGAGCTCGTGTGCTCCTTGACCGTGTGCGGCGACAGGTAGAGCGTGCCGGCGATCTCGCGGTTCGTCGCGCCGCGGGCCATGAGCTCGAGCACCTCCCGCTCGCGCGAGGTGAGCTGCGGCACCGGCAGCTCCTCCTGGGGCGGGAAGACCGTGCCGCCGCGGCCGACCCGGCGGACCGCGTCGGCGATCGCCTCGGCCGGCAGGTCCTTGGAGACGAAGCCGGACGCGCCCGCCGCCCGCGCCGCGTTCGGGGAGATCCGCCCGGCGCCGGAGATGAGCAGCACCCGGGTCGACGGGACCTCGGTGCGCAGCGCCTCGGAGATCTGCGCGCCGGACTCCTCGCCGACGAACAGGTCGACGAGCGCGACGTGCGGCCGGTGGCGGCGGGCGAGGACCAGCGCCTCGCGCCCGTCGTGGGCGGCGAGGCAGCGCTCGACCCACGGCTGGTCGCCGAGCATGAGCCGCAGCCCCCAGTGCACGACGTCGTGGTCGTCGACGACGAGGACGCGCAGCGCCGGCTCGGCGCCCGCCTCGACGGGATCGCGTTCGGTCTGCTCAGGCATCGTCCTCCGGAACCACGAGCTTCACGCGCCAGGTGTCGCCCTCCCCGCGCCCGTACTCGACGACGCCGCCGCTCTGCAGCGCCTCGAACGCGGCGAGCCGCAGCCCCATCCCGGTCGTGCGCCGGCGGCCGCGGGCGCCGTCGTTCTCGACCTCCATGACGAACGCGCCGTCGGCGCGGCGCAGGCGGACGGCGACGCGGGTCGGGTCGGCGTGCTTGTGGGCGTTGCGGACCGCCTCGGCCAGCACCGACTGCGCGAGCGGCTCGAGCGCCGGCGGCACGCAGGCCGGGTCGCCCTCCTCGAGGCAGACGCCGAGGTCGTGGTGCTCGCGCGCGAGCCGCTCGAGCTCGGCGCCGAGCGTCGTCGCGCTCGGCCGCGGCGCGCGCCCGAGCGGCCGCTGGAGCGTCGCGCGCAGGTCGGCCAGGGCCGCCTGCACCTCCTCGGCGCAGCGGCGCCGCGCCTCAGGGCTGAGCTCGCGGTCGCCCGAGAGCGCGAGCGACACGCCGAACAGCCGCTGGATGACGCCGTCGTGGACCTCGCGGGCGAGGTCGAGGCGGTGCTCGAGCTGGGCGGCCCGCTCGCGCTGGCTCGTGGCGATCCGGGCCACGGCGGCGAGCGCGGCCGCCTTTCCGAGCGCCCACAGGAGGTCGCGGTCGCCGTCGTCGAGGCGCGGCGCGTCGGGAGCGCGGTCGGCGAGGATGACGCCGACCCAGCGGCCGGCGGCCGCCATCGGCGCGCAGACGACGTGCGACGGGGCGAACAGGTCGACGTAGCGGGCGGGCAGGAGCCGGTCGACGTCGGTCCACGCCTCGACGACCCGGTCCTCGGCCAGCGCGATCCGGGCGATCTCGGCCGACTCGACCGTGAAGCGCTCGCCGGCGAACAGGTCGAGCGAGACGCCGTGCGCGCCGGCGGCCCGGACCCGGCGGACCGCCCCGTCGTAGCGGAACAGGACGGCGCGCTGCATCCGCGCCAGCCCGCAGATCGCCGCGCACAGGCGGCTGTAGAACGCGTCGGGCGCCTCGTCGGAGTCGCTCTGGGAGAGCACCTCCGTGAAGACGTCGAGCGCGGCGACGTGCGGGTCGGAGCTGGTGGGCGGAGCCATCGCGGCCATCCTCGCGCACCGGCCCGGCGCGCGCGAGCCGTCTCCCGCCGCCAGGGGGTCGCGCTCCCCCCAGCCGGGGGGTTTGCGGCCGCCCGGCTTGAGCGGCGTCCTCCGCCGGGATTACCCTTCCGCGCCGACCCCGACCCGTCGGTGATGGAACGCTGGTGGGGTCAACCTCCAGGGCGGTGGCGCGCGCGGCGGGCGCCGCGGCCCCCCCCCCGGCCCCCCCCCCCCCCCCCCCCCC
>JADGIB010000105.1 GCA_019683665.1 Solirubrobacteraceae bacterium | reverse complement strand
GGCGCGCCGGCCGCCGCGGTCGGGACGGGCGCGGGCGCGTCCCGCCCCCGGTAGCGTGCCCGCCGTGAGCCACGCGGAGCTGCTGGAGGCGATCTGGGAGGCCGTGCCCGAGGGGGCCGAGCCGGAGCGCTTCGCCGTCCGGCGCGACTGGCTGCTGCGGCGCGTGCGCCCCGGCGAGCGGGTCCTCGACCTCGGCTGCGGCGAGGGCGCGTTCACTGCCGCGCTGCGCGACCACGGCGCCCACCCGGTCGGCGTCGACGTCGTCGACGAGCCGCTGCGCCGCGCCCGGGCCCGCCACCCCGGCCTGGCGTTCCAGGCCACGCCGCTGGAGGGCCCGCTCGTCTTCGACGACGGCGCGTTCGACGTCGTCTGGGCCGGCGAGGTCGTCGAGCACGTCGTCGACGTCGCCGGCTGGCTGTCGGAGGTGCGCCGCGTCCTGCCGTCCGGCGGGCGGCTGCTGCTCACGACGCCCGACCACCCGCCGCAGCTGCTGCGCCGCCTGGCCGAGGACCCGGACGCGTTCGCCGCCCACTTCGACCCGCTCGCCGACCACCTGCGCTTCTTCACCCGCGGCTCGCTGGCCGGGCTGCTCGACGACTTCGGCTTCGCCCCGGTCGACGTCGGCTCCGACGGCGAGACGCTGTTCGCCGAGGCGGTCCGGGCGCGCTTCTAGCCGTCGCCCTCGACCGCGCGCCGGACGACGAGGTAGGCGCCCAGCGTCTCCGGGTCGCGCGGGTCGAGGCGGACCGCGTTCTCCAGCGACGCGAGCGCCTCCTGCGGCTGCCCGAGCCGGTTGAACTGGAAGTCGGCCAGGCGCACCCACGGCTCCGGGTTGCCGGGCTGCAGCTCGACCTCCTCGCGCAGCGTGGCCAGCGCGCCCTGGTCGTCGCCGGCCCGCGCCTGCGCGACCGCGAGGACCGACAGCGGCTCCAGCGACAGCGGGTTGCGGTCGTGGGCGACGCGCGCGAGGCGGATCGCCTCCGCGGTGTCGCCCGCCTCGAGCCGCGCGAGCGCGTCGTTGGAGGCGTGCAGGGAGCGCAGGGGCTGCCACACCGCCCAGGCGGTGACGAGCGCGAGCGCGACGACGAGGAGCGCGCCGACGGCGGGCGCCGGGGCGCGCAGCCAGGCCCGCGGGCCGCGCAGCGGCGGCGCGGGCGCGCGCAGCCACGACTCGAGCGGCCCGCGCCCGGCGACCCAGCCCGCGCACAGCAGCGCGATCGCCGTGCAGCCGGGGACGAACCACGTCCAGTCGATGAATGAGTGGACGCCGAACACGACGACGATCGACGCCATCGTCAGCAGGCCGATCCGCTCCGGCGGGTACGGCAGCCCGCGGTCGCGGCGGCGCAGGCCGGTGGCGCGCGCGGCCGCCCACGACCACGTCCCGAGCGCCAGGAGCGCGAGCGCCATGCCGATGATCCCGAGGTCGGCGAGCGTCTGGACGACGAAGCCGTGGGCGTGTCGCACCTCGAGCGTGTCCTCGCGGTACGTCGGGCGGACGGTCGCGTAGCCCTCGGCGCCGACGCCGCGCCACGGGTGGTCGCGGAACGCCTTCAGCGCCTCGTTCCAGTAGCGCGAGCGGACCGAGCCGATCGCGGTCAGGCGGCTGGGGTCGTTGGGCGGGGTCGACGCCTCGGGGTCGGTGAGCGTCGTCCACGCGTGCGAGATCGAGCCGGTGAAGCCGCGCTCGGTGGTGAGCAGGTGGCCGGCGAAGCCGACCGGGACGAGCGCGAGCGCGACCAGCAGCGCGACGCCGATCCGCCGGCGCGTGCGCGGCGGCAGCGGGCGGCGCGCGGTGAGGAACGTCACGGCGAGCCCGGCCGCGAGCAGCACGAGGACCATGACGGCGAGGAGCACGCCGAGCTGGTGGCCGGCGGGGGCGCGCAGCTCGGTCGCGAGCCGGTCGGTCGTGAGGCCGTCGCGGGCGAACGCCCACAGCGCCACCGGCAGCGCTCCGGCGAGGCCGACGAGGAGGACGGCGGCGCCGCGCAGGCGCAGCGGCACGACGGCGAACCAGGCGATCAGCCCGATCGCGAGCGCCAGCAGCGTCCCGCGCGAGTAGGCGAGCAGCTGGGTGACGAGCAGCAGCCCGACGGCCGGGTAGGCGAGCGCGGACGCCGGCCCGTAGCCCTCGCGGCGCGCGCCGAGCCACAGGCAGGCGGGGACGCCGAGCGCGGCGAACAGGCCGGTCGCGTTCCAGTAGCCGAACGGGGCGCGCAGGCGCGCGTACAGCTCGTCGGCGCTGAGCGTCCCGGGGAAGACCTTCGTGGCCAGCGCGTAGCCGGCGACGACGACGGTCGCGATCGCGATCCCGGCCAGGACCCCCGGCCACTGCCGCGGCGCGACCCGGGCGAGCGCCGCCGCGAACGCCATCAGCCCCAGGTACGTGACCGACCGGTTCGCCTCGACCCAGGCGTCGGACGGGTTGACCGCCCACGTGATCGACAGGACCGTCCAGCCGACGAACAGCGCGAACGCGGCGACGGCGCCGAACCCCCACCAGCGCCCGCGGCCGGGCGTGGTCAGGATCGCCCCGGCGCCGCCCAGCCCGCAGCCGAGCAGCAGCGCGATCTCCACCGCGGTCGTCTCGCCGAGGCGCAGGCCGCCGTTGGCCGCGAACGCGATCGCGGCGAGCAGCGCGCCGACGCCGATCGCCGTCCAGGCGGTCGGCCCCGGCAGGCGGATCCCCGCCGGCACGCGCAGTCGGGGCCTAGCCGTGACGGTCGGCGACACGGCGTCGGAGGTCGAGCGCGAGCAGGATCAGGAGGGCGAGGCCGCCGGCGGCGAGCGCGGCGACGACGGGCGCGGGCAGCGGGGTGCCGGCGAGCTGCGTGGCCTGCGCGGCGCGCGGGCTCACGGCCACCTCCTCGATCGCCTCGCGCTCCTCGGGGGTCGCCGCGGCGGCCGGGTCCTCGGGCACGTCGTCGAATCCGCCGAAGGCGCCGGGCAGGTCGCGCTCCTCGGCCGCGGCCCCGCCGGTCCCCGCGGGCGCGACGGCGCCGCCGGTCCCGGTCCCCGGGGCGGCCGTCCCGGTGCCGCCGCCCCCGTCGGCCCCGCCGCCGCTGCCGGCCGCGAGCTGGGCGGCGCGGATGACGTCGCGGCAGTTCGTGTACTCGTCGACGTCGCTGGGGAGGTTGGCGAGCGCGGAGCGCAGCTCCTTCTGCGTGTAGGCGCGGTCGAGCCGGCCGTCGAGCGTGCAGTCGCGGATCACGTCCGCCGCGCTCGCGTGGGCCAGGCCGGGCAGCGCGAGCAGCGCAAGCGCCAGCGCGAGGATGAGAGGAGACGCCCTGCGCATCGGCCGCCCGACGCTAGCAGCCGCCTCGTGCCGCGCCCGCGTCGGCCAGGGCGGCCGAGATCCCCTCCGCCCACGCCGCCGGCGTGTACGGGGCGACGTCGCGGCGCGCGTTCTCGGCCAGCCGCGCGCGCAGCGCCGCGTCGTCGCGCAGGCGCGCGATCGCGTCGCGCAGCGCGTCGACGCGCCCGGCCTCGACGACGAGCCCGTTGCGCTCGTGGCGCACGAGCCCGCCGGCGGCGGCGCCGACCTGGTCGGATGCGATGACGGGGACTCCGCGGTGCATGGCCTCGTTGACGATCAGCCCCCACGGCTCGCGGAACGTCCGCGTGCGCAGGGACGGTACGACCAGGACGTCCGAGCCGTCCAGGAAGTTGCGCACCTCCTGCGCCGGGACGGGCGGGTCGCCGAGCACGATCGCGTCGGGCCACGCCGCGCGCAGGACGTGCGCGCCCTTCTCCGGCGCCGGGCGCCCGACGAACAGGACCTGGAACTCGCGCTCGCGCCGCGGGCTCGGCGGCGGGTCGACCCACACGGCCGGGTCGACGGCCTGCGGGGCGACGTGGACGCGCCGCGCGCCGCGGGCGGCGACGTAGCGCGACACGTGCGGCCCGTACGTGGCGATCGCGTTGGCGGACGCGTAGAGGGCGAGCGTCGGCAGGTACGAGGCGGCGTGCGCGGGCGTGAGCGGGTGGGCCCACAGGCCGGTCCACAGGACGAACGGCACCCGCGCGCGGCGGGCGCCCGCCAGCGCGGCCAGCGGCGCGACGCGGCCGGCGAGCCCGGCGACGACGGCCCGGTAGCGGCCCCCGGCGGCGAGCGCGTGGACCTCGCGCTGGGTGACGCGGCGGTGCGGGACCGGGAGCGCGCCGGCCTCGGCGCCGCCGTGGCGGCGCGCCCCGCCGAACAGCGCCAGCTCGATCCCCTCGCGCGCGTGGAGCGCCGCGAAGGCCGGCACGCGGTCGGCGGGCGCGTGGTTCGTGACGAGGAGGACCGGGGGCACGGGTCAGCGCAGGGCGTCGGCGTAGGCGGCGACCGTAGCCGCTCCGCAGCGCTCCCACGTGAAGTGCCGGGCGACGGTGTCGCGCGCCTGGTGGCCGAGGTCGTGGAGGTAGCGCGGCTCGTCGATGAGCTCGGCGATCTGGGCGGCGAGCCGCTCCGGGTCGCCGGGCGGGACGAGGACGAGGCCGTCGCCGATCTCCTCGGGGCCGGGCTCGCCGCGCGCCCCGATCGCGGGCACGCCCGCCGCCATCGCCTCGACGTAGGCGACCCCGAACGCCTCGTCGACGCTTGGCATGACGAACAGCGAGCAGCGGCGGGCGGCGGCGAGCGCCTCGCCGTGCTCGAGCTGGCCGGTGAACTCGACGTTCACGCCGAGGTCGGCCGCGAGCCGCTCCAGCCGCCCGCGCTCGGGGCCGTCGCCGATGACGAGGTAGCGGAGGTTCGGGTGGCTGTCGCGCAGCAGCCACAGCGCGCGGATGACGTCGGCGTGGCGCTTGCGCTCGATGAGGTGGGCGACGGTGACGAGCGTCTCGCGCCGCTTCGTCGTCTCCTCGGGCAGGTCGGTCCCGAGGTGGACGACGCGCACGTCGGGGGCGCCGCGGCGGCGGGCGAGCGCGGCGATCCCCTTCGAGTTCGCCAGCGTCAGCCGCGCGCCGGCGAAGGCGGCGGCGACCGCGGCGTCGCCGCCGGGCACGCGCTCGGGCACGTAGAGGACGTCGGGGCCGTGGACGGAGAGGACGACCGGGACGCCGGGGCGGGCGCGGCGGACCGCGTCGCCGGCCGGCACGCCGTTGTGGGCGTGGACGAGCTCGAACGGGAAGCGGCGGCGGATCGCCCGCAGCGCGACGGCCAGCGGCGGCGCCGCCCACGCGCCCCAGCGGGCGTAGGCGCGCTCGCGCGGCGGGGACGCGAACGGCACGTAGGTGACGCGCAGCCCGTCGCGCTCCTGCACGAGCGGCTCGCGCACGCGCGCGGCGAGCTCGCGCGCGGCCTGCCGGGAGCGGACCGACGCGCGCGGCGGCACGAGCCGGTGCAGGACGGCGACCTCGACCTCGGCGCCCGCGTCGCGGGCGGCGAGCGCCTGGCGGTGGGCCCAGATGCCGAGGACGGGGTCGCGCTGCGACGGGTAGAACTCGGCGACGACCAGGACCTTCACCCCGGCCACGCTACCGGTCGGCTCAGCGCCAGGTGCGCAGGGTCCGGTTCGCGGCGTCGCGCGGGAGGTACGGGCGGTCGGCCAGCAGCGCGCGCGCCTCGGCGATCGCCTGCGCGCGCGAGTAGGCGGCGGCCGCGGGCGCGGCGGCGTGGAGGACGGGCACGGCGTCGACGACCCCGAGCCGCCAGCCGCGCTGCTGGGCGAGCGCGGCCCAGTGGACGTCCAGCCCCCAGCCCATCCGCAGCGGCGGGAACGGGAGCAGGTCGCCGAAGGCGCGGGCGGCGACGAGCGTCACCGGCCCGATCTCGACGAACGCCGTCCGGCGGGCGAGCGCGGCCGGCCGGCGGCGCGTGACGCTCCAGGCGGCGTGCGAGTGCAGCCGGTGGGCGGGTTGGGCGAGCGCGAGGTCGAAGCGCTCGGCGGCGGCGATCAGCTCGTCGAGGAAGCGGGGCGGCAGCTCGACGTCGTCGTCGACGACGAGCAGCCAGTCGCGGCCGGCGGCCGGGTGCGCGGCCAGGAGCGCGTTCAGGTTCTCGAACTTGCCGCGGCCGCCGGGCGCCGTCGTCGCCAGCTCGACGTCGTGGCGGGAGGCGCGCAGCGCGGCCTCGACGCGGGCGAAGCGCCCGCGGTGCTCGTCGCGGACGACGGCGAGGGCGAGGACGCGGCGGCGCGGCGTGCGCCGCGCGGCGGCGGCCAAGCGGGCGCGGGCGGGGAGCGCGAGGACGTCGAGGACGCGGTCGGCGGCGCGCCGCAGCGTCCCGCGCCGCCCGCCGACGGTGCCGGACGCGCCGGCCAGGAAGTCGGGGGCGCTCGGGTCGGGCTGCGGGCGCAGCGCCGCCTCCAGGCGCCCGACGCTGTGGGCGGCCATGACCGGGCCGTTGAGGCAGCGGCGGCGGGGCCCGTGCCACAGGCAGCCGGCGAGGACGCGCAGCTCGGCGGCCAGCGACGGGGCGGTGCCCCGGTGGACGTCGAAGCGGCGGCTCGCGCGCCCCCGCGCCCGGGCGGCCCGCATGAGCGAGCGCAGCCGCGCGTCGTCGCCGGCGCGGCGGTGGTCGAGGCCGGCGGCGGCGACGTAGCGGATCCGCGGGCGGTCGCTGGCGCGCAGGCGGTCCTGCCACTCCTGCTCGTCGCCGTACAGCTCCCGCGCCTCGTCGAACGGGCCGACGCGGTCGATCGCGCGGCGGCGGATCGTCATGTTCGCCCCCCACGCGTGCGGGGCGTCGGCGTCGGCGTCGCCGAGGTCGAGGAACGTCACCGGCGGGCCCTCGCGGCCGCACATCGGGAAGCGGTGGTCCTCGATGCGGGCGACGATCGGCCCGGTGAAGCAGTCGACGTCCGGCTCGCGGGCGGCCGCGTCGCGCAGCGCGGCGAGCCAGCCGGGGTGGACGCGGACGTCGTCGTCGACGAACGCGATCAGCTCCCCGGTCGTGTTCGCGATCGCCGTGTTGCGCGCCGCGTTCAGGCCGCGCGGCTCGTCGTGGACGACCACGCGCGCGCCGAGCCCGGCGGCAACGCGCTCGCTGTCGGGGTCCGGGCCGTCGACGACGACGAGCACGTCGGCGCCCTCCGCGCGGGCCTGCGGGAGCACCGACTCGAGCGCGACGCGCAGGTACGCGGCGCGGTGGCGGGTGGGGATCGCGACGGAGACGGTGGGCGACGGCACGGCGAAGCGACGGTAGTCGGATCGGCCCGCGGGCGGGCGCCCGGCCGCCCGCCCGTGGCTTGAGCCCGCGTCCAGATCGTGGACGGATGTCTGATTGCCCGATCGCGGGCGGTTGGGACCGTCAGCGCCTCCCGGCGGCGCCCGGAGAGGAGAGGGTGCCCGCCGAACCGCGTCTCGGGATTGGAGCCCACGATGGTGCGCAGGACCGCGATCACGCTCGCCGCCGCGCTGACGGCGCTCGCCGGCCTGCCCGCGCTGGCCGCAGCCGAGACCCGGACCGTCTGCCCGTCCGGCTGCGACTTCACGACCATCCAGGCCGCGATCGACGCGGCCGCGCCGGGCGACACGATCGCCGTCGGCGAGGGCACGTACCCCGGCGCGACCGTGACGAAGCCGCTGACGATCCAGGGCGCCGGCGTCGACGCGACGGCCGTCCAGGCCGCGACCGCGTTCCTGCTGGAGCCCGGGGCGTCGGGGACGACCCTGCGCGGCCTGACCGTGCGGGGGACGACCGCGACCGGCACGTCGTACGGCGTCACCGCGGCGAGCGGCGCCGTCGACGACGTCACGCTCGAGGACCTGACGATCACGAACGCCCGCTGGGCGATCGACGTCCGCAACACCGCGAGCGCCGACGGCTGGACGATCTCGGGCGTCACCGCGACGGGCAACAACTTCGGCGCGCGGTTCTGGGGTCACACGACGAACCTCGTGATCGAGGACAGCCACTTCGACCGCAACGACTACGGGCTCTACACGCAGTACACGTCGCGCAGCGGGAACGTCGGCGTGCCGAGCGTGTTCGACGGCGTCGACGTCGACGCGACGACGTTCAACGCGAACTCGACGAAGGGCATCTACCTCGAGGCGGTCAGCGACGCGGTCTTCTCCGGCATCGAGGTCGACGGGACCGGCACGATCCCCGAGATCCGCCCGAGCGGGTCGCCGACGTACCCGGTCGCCGGCGTCGACGTCAACGTGAAGTACGGGCCGTTCGCGAACCTCGCCTTCGTCGACTCGGCGGTCACGGACACGGTCGGGACCGGCATGGCGATCAAGGGGCGCGACGACGCCCCGTCCTACGACACGACCCCGGCGACGCTGACCGGCGTGACCCTGTCGGGGATGACGATCGCGGGCAACCGGGTCGGCGCCCACGCGGAGTCGGCCGGCCACGGCGTCGCGTTCGGCGACAACGTCGTCGGCGCGAAGGTCAGCGGCTCGCGGATCGTCGACAACGCCGCCGGCGGCCTCTACAGCTACGTCACGTCCGGCTCGCCGGTCGACGCGACCGACACGTGGTGGGGCTGCAACGCCGGCCCGGCGAGCGGCGCCCCCGGGTGCGACGCCGTCATCGTCGAGGACGGCACGACGCCGGTCGTCAGCGACCCGTGGGTCGTGCTCGGGCTGAGCGTCGCGGCCGGCGTGCCCGTCGGCGGGACGCTGCCGGTCACGGCCTCGATCGCGACCGACTCGGCCGGCGGCCCGGTGAGCGGCCTGCCCGAGCAGGAGATCGCGCTGGCGACGACGTTCGGCGCGCTGTCGTCGCCCGGCGGCCTGACGTCGGGCGGGCAGGTCGGCGCGACGTTCACCGGCGCGGGCGTCGGGTTCGCGGCGATCTCGGCCACGCTCGACCACCAGACGACGACGGCGGGCGTGAACGTGTTCGCGCCCGCGCCCCCGCCGTCCGAGCCGTCGAGCGAGCCGGCGCCGCCGCCGGTGCCGCCGGCACCGGCGCCCGAGCCGCAGCCGTTCAGCGAGACGAGCACGGCGACTCCGGCCGAGCGCGCCGAGGAGCAGGCCCGCGAGGTGCTCGGCCGCGACGTCCGGCCGGCCGGGTTCCGCCTGGGCGGGTTGGCGCAGGTGTTCCGGCCCGACACGCGGCGCGTCTCGGTGCCGCGCCGCGGGCCGATCCCGCCGATCCTGGCCGTCGGCTGCACGGCGAGCCGCTGCCAGGTCGCGGTGAAGATCGTGCTGACGCTCCGCGACGGCACCCGCATCGAGCTGCCCGTGCAGCGCTTCAGCGCGGCGCAGGGCGAGGCGGTGCCGGTCGCGCTCCGGCTCACCGCCGCGCAGCGGCGGCTGCTGCGCCGGGCCGGCGGGGCGACGATGAGCGTCGAGGTGCGGGTGAACGGCGACGGCGAGCGCAGGGGCGCTCGCACCCGCTCGACGATCCGCGTGCGCTGACGGCGCGCGGTGTGTGGCAACGCCGGGGCCGGCGGGCACGCGCCCGCCGGCCCCGCGTGTCGCGCCGAACCTCATTACATCGGCTCGTCTGCAGCCGATCTGGAGCGTAGAAGCGAGAAGGTGGACGGATGTCCGAGCGACACTCGCCGCCTCAGGTCGCACGATGGTGAGGGAGGAATCTCACCCGCAGCACGACTGGGGAGTGGCTTTGCTACGGACACGGAAGACCATCGCCTCCGCCTCGCCGCGGCGGCGCTCGGCGGGACCGCCGCGACGGCGGACGCCGAGACGATCACGCCCGACGCCCTCGGCGGCTGGACGCTCGAGGCCCGCAACACGTCGGGATACGCGTTCCTGCCCGGTCCCGACGGGGCGACCGGCGCGGGCAGCCTGCAGCTCGTCACCGGGCCGAACCGGCCCACCGAGATCCTGACGCCCGACAACATCGGGCGCAGCGGGAAGGTCTACGTCTCGCTGCCGTCCCTCGCGGGCACGAAGCTCGAGGACCTGACGACCCTCACGTACCGCGCGCAGGTCTCGAGCGTCTCGAAGGCCAACAAGGAGCTGACCGTCGGCATCAACCTGCCGATCGACCGCGACGGCGACGGCGACTGGGACACGATCCTCGTCTGCGAGCCGTACTACACGACCGGCGACCCGGCCAAGGACACGTGGGTGACGTACGACGCCCTCGCCGCGGACGCCGAGTGGTGGTCGACCGACGCCGACGACAGGGTCTGCAACGGCGGGAACATCTGCTACAAGCCGATCGACTGGTGGCTGGACCGCTGGGACGACCCGGTCATCACCGGCCCGGCAAGGAGGGCAACGGCCAGCCGTTCCCGGGCGGCCTGTCGTTCGTCGTCGGCGAGCGCAGCGGCACCGGCTGGCAGAACTTCGCCGGCTACCTCGACGAGGCGACGATCGGCGTCGACGGCGTCGAGACGACCTACGACTTCGAGCCGGCCACGCCGGGGACGACGCCCGTTCACGCCGGGAACCTCGGCGCGCTCGGCTTCGAGGCGGTGTCCGACGACGGCACCGGGCCGGTGATCGGCGGCAACGACACGAACCAGCGCGGGATCGTGCTCGGGCCGGACGAGACGTGGAGCTACCGGATGCAGCTCGCCACGCTCGACCCGGGCGAGCCCCGCGCCAAGGAGGGCCTCTACTACCGCCCGGCGGCCGGCCGCACGATCGGCGAGCTGACGCGGCTCTCGTACCGCAGCTACCAGTCGCCGGACAACGGCTACAAGCAGGCGCCGTACATCACGATCGGCGTCAACCACCCCACCCTGCCGACCACCGGCAACTACACGGGGCTCGTCTACGACCCCGACCTCAACAAGAACCGCGCCCGCAAGCCGATCGAGCTCGGGCAGTGGCAGACGTGGGAGCCGTTCGCGGCCGACGCGCTGTGGCGGTGCACCCGCGGGTTCACGCTCGAGGGGCTCAGCTGCCCGAACGACTTCGACGGCGTGGTCCGCTGGGCCGACCTGCAGGCGGTCCTGGGCGATGCGGTCATCAACCAGGACGGCATCCAGCTCTCGATCGGCAGCACCGGCACCTCGTCGTCGCTCGACGGGATCGAGGTGTTCATCGCCGACCTGACGATCGGCCTCGGCTCGTCGCTGACGACGTTCTCGTTCGCCGACGTCCCGCCGCCTCCGCCGCCGGCGCCGCCGGCTTCGGGCCCGTCGGCGGAGCTGCAGCCGCCGGCTCCGGCGCCTGAGCCCGAGCCGGTCGTCGCGGAGGAG
>JADGIB010000104.1 GCA_019683665.1 Solirubrobacteraceae bacterium | reverse complement strand
GGGGGTCGCGGGCCCGCCGCGGCGGGGGCGGCGCGCGGGCCGGGGGCCGGGGGGGCCCCGGGGGGCCCCCCCGGCGAGTTCGAGCGCCTCACGGCCGAGGAGGTCGTCGAGGAGGCGATCGCGCGCTTCCACCCGGGGCTCGTCGTCGCCACCTCGTTCCAGAAGGAGGCGTCGGTCATCCTCGACCTCGTCATGCGGGTCGACCCGACCGTCCCGGTCTTCACCCTCGACACCGGGGCGCTCTTCCCCGAGACGCGCGACACCTGGCGCGCGATGGAGGAGCGCTACGGGATCCGCATCGAGGGGGTCCGCGGCCTGCACCTCGACCGCCACTGGGAGCGCGACCCCGACCGCTGCTGCGACGTGCGCAAGGTGCGCCCGCTGCGCGACCACCTGGCCGGGCGGCGCGCCTGGTTCACCGGGCTGCGCCGCGAGCAGTCGCCGCAGCGGGCGGGCACGCCGAAGCTCGGCTGGGACCGCAGGCACGGCCTGTGGAAGATCGCCCCGCTCGCCGACTGGACCGAGCGCGACGTGTGGCGCTACATCATGGCCCACGGCGTTCCCTACCATCCCCTGCACGATCGGGGATACGACTCGATCGGCTGCTGGCCGTGCACCCAGCCCGGCACCGGGCGAGACGGGCGCTGGGCCGGCCGCACGAAGGTCGAGTGCGGCATCCACGTCGCCTGATCTCGCCACCAGCTCGATGGACCCGCTCATCATCCTCTTCGGCCTCGGGGTCGGAGTCCTCATCGGCATGACCGGGATCGGGGGCGGCTCGCTCATGACGCCGCTGCTCATCCTCGTCTTCGGGACGAAGCCGGTCGTGGCGATCGGCACCGACCTCGCCTACGGGGCGGTGACGAAGACGCTCGGCGGCTGGCGCCACCTGCGCAAGGGCACCGTCGACCTCGGCCTGGCCGGCTGGATGGCGGTCGGCTCCTGCCCCGGCGCGATCCTCGGCGTGCTCGCGATCGAGGGGATCGAGCGCCGGTGGGGCGACGCGTTCGAGAACACGATGCTCGTCTCGCTGGGCATCGCGCTCTTCCTCGTCGGCGGCTCGGTCCTGTTCCGCGCGCTCTTCCTCCAGCGGCTCATCGCCCAGGAGCGCGACGAGGTCCCGATGACCGCGCGCAACAAGGCGCTCGCCGCCGGGATCGGCCTCGTGCTCGGCACGATCCTCGGCCTCACCTCGGTCGGCTCCGGCGCGCTCATCGGCCTGGCGCTCATCCTCGTCTTCAAGCTGACGCCCCAGCGGGTCGTCGGCACCGACGTCTTCCACGCCGCCGCCCTGCTGTGGGTGGCGGCGCTCACCCACCTCCTGTTCGGCAACGTCGACTTCGGGCTGATGGCCAACATCCTCATCGGCTCGCTGCCCGGCGTCTGGCTGGGCACGAACCTCATGGCCCGCATCCCGACCGCCGGCCTGCGCATCGCCCTCGGCGTGATCCTGTTCGCCTCGGCGTTCGGCATCCTCCAGAAGGCGGGGGCCAGCTACGGCCTGTCGGTGACGCTCGGCGTGCCGATCGCGCTCGGCCTGGCGAGCTGGGTCATCTACCGTGCACGCACGGCCCGCGTGGCCTCCGAGCCCGTCCCGGTCCCGGAGGCGTCCCCGCAGCCCGGCTCCGAGCATCCCCGATCCCCCATCGTCAGCGAGACACCGTGAGCTACGACATCTCCCATCTCGACGCGCTGGAGTCCGAGGCGATCCACATCTTCCGCGAGGTCGCCGCGGAGCTCGAGCGGCCCGTGCTCCTGTTCAGCGGGGGCAAGGACTCGATCGTGCTCCTGCGCCTCGCCGAGAAGGCCTTCCGCCCGGGCCGCTTCCCGTTCCCGCTCATGCACGTGGACACGGGCCACAACTTCCCGGAGGTGATCGAGTTCCGCGACCGGCGCGTCGCGGAGCTGGGCGAGCGGCTGATCGTCGCCTCGGTGCAGGAGTCGATCGACAAGGGCCGCGTCGTCGAGGAGAAGGGGCCGCGGGCGTCGCGCAACCGCCTGCAGTCGGTGACGCTGCTGGACGCGATCGCCGAGCACGGGTTCGACGCCGCGTTCGGCGGCGCGCGCCGCGACGAGGAGCGCGCCCGCGCCAAGGAGCGGATCTTCAGCTTCCGCGACGACTTCGGCGGCTGGGACCCCAAGAACCAGCGCCCGGAGCTGTGGAACCTCTACAACGGGCGGATCCGCAAGGGCGAGCACATCCGCGTCTTCCCGATCTCGAACTGGACCGAGCTCGACGTGTGGCAGTACATCATGCGCGAGAACCTCGAGCTGCCGTCGATCTACTTCGCCCACGAGCGCGAGGTGTTCCAGCGCGACGGGATGCTCTACGCGACCTCGCCGTTCACGGAGCTGCTGCCGGGCGAGGAGCCGTTCCGCGAGATGGTGCGCTACCGCACCGTCGGCGACATGAGCTGCACGGGCGCGGTCCGCTCGACGGCGGCGACGCTGGAGACGGTCGTCGCCGAGATCGCCGCCACCCGCATCACCGAGCGCGGGGAGACCCGCGCCGACGACCGCGCCTCCGAGGCCGCGATGGAGGACCGCAAGAAGGAGGGCTACTTCTAGCCATGACCCCCGGCGCCGCCACCAACGGGTCGCTCGACGCCCTCCGCACCGCCGCCACCGGCGGCCTGCTGCGCCTGGCCACGGCCGGGTCCGTCGACGACGGCAAGTCCACGCTCATCGGCCGCCTCCTCTACGACTCCAAGGCGCTGTTCGAGGACCAGCTCGAGCAGGTCGCCGAGGCGTCGCGCCGCCGCCACGGCGACTCGGGCGTCGTCGACCTCGCGCTGCTGACCGACGGCCTGCGCGCCGAGCGCGAGCAGGGCATCACGATCGACGTCGCCTACCGCTACTTCGCGACGCCGAAGCGGACGTTCATCATCGCCGACACGCCCGGCCACGTCTCCTACACGCGCAACATGGTCACGGGCGCGTCGACCGCCGACCTGGCGATCGTCCTCATCGACGCGCGCAACGGCGTCGTGCAGCAGTCGCGCCGCCACGCGTTCATCAGCTCGCTGCTGCGCATCCCGCACCTCGTCGTGTGCGTGAACAAGATGGACCTCGTCGACTACGACGAGGCCGTCTTCAACGCGATCGTCGACGAGTTCGGCTCGTTCGCGTCGAAGCTCGAGATCACCGACGTCACGTTCATCCCGATCTCGGCCCTCCACGGCGACAACGTCGTCGAGCGCAGCGAGCACATGGACTGGTACGGCGGCCCGCCGCTGCTCTACCACCTCGAGCACGTCCACATCGCGTCGGACCGCAACCTCATCGACCCGCGCTTCCCGGTCCAGTGGGTCGTGCGCCCGGGCGACGCCGAGGGCGAGCAGCACGACTACCGCGGCTACGCGGGCCAGGTCGCCGGCGGCGTCCTGCGCAGGGGCGACGACGTCGTGATCCTGCCGTCGGGGGCGACCTCGCGGATCGCCGCGATCGACACCTACGACGGCGAGCTCGAGGAGGCGTTCCCGCCGATGTCGGTGACGCTGCGCCTCGAGGACGACATCGACATCAGCCGCGGCGACATGATCGCCCGGCCGCACAACCACCCGATCGTCTCGCGCGACCTGGACGCGCTCGTGTGCTGGATGAACGAGAAGCCGCTCGTCCCCGGCACGCGCTACGTCCTCAAGCACACGACGAAGACCGTGCGGGCGGTCGTCGGCCGGCTCCTGCACCGCATCGACGTCGACACGCTCCACCGCGACAGCGACGCCCGCGAGCTCGCGCTCAACGAGATCGGCCGCATCCACCTGCGCACGAGCGCGCCGATCACCTACGACGCGTACCGCCGCAACCGGGCGACCGGCGGGTTCATCCTCATCGACGAGGCGACGAACGAGACGCTCGCCGCCGGGATGCTCCTCGACCCCGACGAGCCGATCGGCGAGGACACGGCCGCCGCCGCCCGCCAGGAGCGCTCGGCCAACGTCGTCTGGGAGGACTCGCCGCTGACGCGCGAGGAGCGCTACGAGGCGCTGGGCCACCGCGGCGCGACCGTGTGGATGACCGGCCTGCCGTCGTCGGGCAAGTCGACGATCGCCGGGGCGCTGGAGCAGCGGCTCGTCCGCGCCGGCATCCCCGCCTACCGCCTCGACGGCGACAACCTCCGCCACGGCCTGAACGGCAACCTCGGCTTCAGCCCGCAGGACCGGGCCGAGAACGTCCGCCGCACCGCGCACGCCGCGAAGCTGCTGGCCGACGCGGGCACGATCGCGATCGTGTCGCTCGTCAGCCCGTACGCGGCCGACCGCGAGCTGGCCCGCCGCGTCCACGAGGACGACGAGCTGCCGTTCCTGGAGGTCTACGTGAACACGCCGCCGGAGGAGTGCGAGCGGCGCGACCCCAAGGGCCTGTACGCGAAGGCGCGGGCGGGCGAGATCACCGGGTTCACCGGCGTCGACGCGCCCTACGAGCCGCCTGAGGCGCCCGACGTCGAGCTCGGCCCCGGCGAGGTCGAGGCGGCCGTCGAGACGCTCGTCGCGCGGCTGCGCGCCGCCGGCGTCCTGCCCCCGGCCTGAGCGGGCCGGGGGCCCGCACCGGTCCGCGAACGTTGACCCGCGAGTCAACGCCGGAGGCCGCCCAGTAGCATCGCGGGCCATGTTCGAGAAGGTGCTCGTCGCCAACCGGGGCGAGATCGCGATCCGGATCATCCGCGCTCTGGAGGAGCTGGGGATCGCGTCGGTCGCGGTGTATTCGGAGATCGACCGCGACGCGCTGCACGTCAGGCGCGCGGATGAGGCGTACCTGCTGGGCGGGCCCACGGCGGCGGAGAGCTACCTGAACGTCGAGCGGCTGCTGGAGGTCGTGGCGCAGTCCGGGGCCCAGGCCGTCCACCCCGGCTACGGCTTCCTGGCCGAGAACGCGCCGTTCGCGCGGGCCTGCGAGGAGGCCGGGGTCGTGTTCATCGGCCCGCCGGCCTCGGCGATCGAGGCGATGGGCTCGAAGACCCGCGCGCGCGAGATCATGAAGGCGGCCGGCGTGCCGATCGTCCCGGGCACGACCGAGCCGGTCGCCACGGTCGAGGACGCGCGCCGGATCATCGACGCCGAGATCGGCTACCCGGTCGCGATCAAGGCCGCCGGCGGCGGCGGAGGCAAGGGCTTCCGCGTCGCGATGGACGAGTCCGAGCTGGAGAAGGCGTTCGAGGGCGCCGCCCGCGAGGGCGAGAAGTTCTTCTCGGACGCGACCGTCTACCTCGAGCGCTACCTGCCCGACCCGCGCCACGTCGAGGTCCAGGTCCTGGCCGACCGCCACGGCAACGTCATCCACCTCGGCGAGCGCGACTGCAGCATCCAGCGCCGCCACCAGAAGCTCATCGAGGAGTCCCCGGCCCCGGTCGTCGACGCCGTCGAGGGGATGCGCGAGCGGATCGGGAGGATCGCCACCGACGCGGCCCGGGCCGTCGACTACGTCGGCGCCGGCACGATCGAGGGCCTGTGGCAGGATGGGGAGTACTACTTCCTGGAGATGAACACGCGGGTGCAGGTCGAGCACTGCGTCACCGAGATGGTGACCGGGGTCGACATCGTCAAGGAGGGCATCCGCGCCGCCGCCGGCGAGCCGCTGTCGGTGCGCCAGGAGGACGTCGCCCTGCGCGGCCACGCGATCGAGTGCCGCATCAACGCCGAGGACGCCTCCAAGAACTTCGCCCCGGCGCCGGGCCGCATCGGCGCCTACAAGGAGCCGTCGGGCCCCGGCGTGCGCGTCGACTCCGGCATCGGGCCGGGCGGCGAGGTCTCGCCGATGTACGACCCGATGGTGGCCAAGCTCATCGTCTGGGACACCGACCGCGAGCAGGCGACCCGGCGGATGCTGCGCGCGCTGGGCGAGTACGAGATCGAGGGCCTGAAGACGCTCATCCCGTTCCACCGGGCGATCCTCGCCTCCGAGCAGTGGGCGCGCGGGGAGACCTGCCGCGACCTCATCGAGGACCGCCGGTGGCTGAAGACGCTCGCGTTCGACCCGGCCCCGGCCGCCGGCGACGACGAGCCGGCCGAGACGGTCGAGCAGGCCTACACCGTCGAGGTCTCCGGAAAGCGGTTCGACGTCAAGGTCATCGGCCCGCCGTTCGCCGGCGGCGCCCCCGCGGCGGCGCCGGCCGTCAACGGGCGCAGGCCCGCCCGCTCGACGCGCTCGCGCTCGGGCTCGTCGGGCGGCGCCGGCGGCGACACGCTCGCCTCGCCGATGCAGGGCAACGTCTTCAAGGTCCTCGTCGAGCCGGGCCAGACCGTCGAGGAGGGCGCGCTCGTGGCGATCATCGAGGCGATGAAGATGGAGAACGAGATCACCGCCCACAAGTCCGGCGTCATCGCCGAGCTGCCGATCAAGGTCGGCGACGCGGTCGCCAGCGGCGCCACCCTCGCGGTGATCAAGGACCCCGAGCCGGCGGCGGGCGACTGACGTGGCGCGCACCTGGCTCGCCACGCCGGACGAGGCCGAGACGGTCGCGGCGCTCCTCGTCGCCTTCCGCGACCACTTCGGCAAGGACTGGCCGTCGGACAACGCGATGCTGGCGACGGTCGAGCGGCTCATGGAGGACCCGCAGACCGAGTACCTGCTGGCCGCCCCCGGCGACGGCGAGCCCGCCGCCGGGGTCTGCCAGCTGCGCTACCGCCTCAGCGTGTGGACCGCGGCGCCCGACTGCTGGCTGGAGGACCTCTACGTGCGGCCGCAGGCGCGGCGCTCCGGGCTCGGCGCCGCGCTCGTCGAGGCCGCGATCGAGCGGGCGCGGGCGCGCGGCTGCCGGCGCATCGAGCTCGACACGAACGAGACGAACGCGCCGGCGCTCGCCCTGTACCACCGCCTCGGCTTCAGCGAGCGCTCGAAGGGCGACGCCGGGCGCGACCTCTTCCTCGGGCGCCGGATCGAGCCGTAGGGCTCAGCTCGGCGGCGCGCCGCCGGGCGGGAACCGCATGATCTCGACGACGTGCCCGGCCGGGTCGTCGACGTAGCAGCGCGGCGAGCCCCAGTGGACCTCGTGCTCGCGGACCTCGAACCCGGCGTCCCGCAGGCGGGCCTGGGTCGCCTCGTAGTCGGGGCAGATCACCGCCACGTGCGCGATCGGCGGGATCACCGGGTCGTCCTTGAACAGGAAGTGGAGCTGCAGGCCGTCGCGCTCGGCCCACAGCGCGATGTCGACGAGCGTCGGCGGCGGGTCGACCTGCTCGAAGCCGAGCAGGCCGAAGAAGTCCACGCACGCCTGCGCGTCCTCCCGGCGCGTCTCCAGCGCCACGTGATGCAGCCCGTGTGTCCTCATGCGGCTCGCTCCCGGTTGCGCTCGTGGATGGCGCGCTGCGCGGGGGTGCGCCGCGCCAGCGGCAGCGGCGCGTCGCCCGGCAGCGCCTCGAGATAGGCGCGATCCTCGCGCAGGATGGCCAGCGCGCGCGCGCCGTCGAGCGGCTCGCCGTGGCCGGGCACGACCCAGGCGGCCTGCTCGACGAGCGGCTCCAGACGCGCGAGCGTCGCCAGGTACGCGTCGCGCGAGCCGCCCTCCGACAGCATCGGGATCTCGACCGGGGACAGGTAGTCGCCGGCGATGAGGACCTGGGCCCACGGGACCCAGACCGCCATCCCGTCCTCGGTGTGCCCGTCGGCGGGGTGGAGCTCCAGCTCGCGCCCCTCGCCGCCGATCTCCAGCCGGCCCGGCACCGGCAGCGTCTCCACCTGCCCGAGCGTCAGCGGCTGCGGACGCTCGACGTAGTGCTCGTCGTCGAAGGCGCGCATCTCGCGCTGCGCCTCGCCCGGCCGGCCGGTGAGCCGGGCCGCCGTCGTCTCCGCGCAGCCGAGCGCGGCGCCCGGGAAGGCGAGCCGCCCGAGCAGGTGGTCCCAGTCGGCGTGGGTGACGAGCAGGCCGCTGAACGGGAAGCGGGCCTGCTCGAGCACCGCGGGCAGGACCTCGAGCTCGTCGGGGAGCACCGGCGAGTCCACGACGAACGCCTCGTCGCCGCTGCGCACGACCGTGCAGGTCGTCTGCCAGATGCGGCTGGTGGCGACGAGGACGTCCGGATGGAGCGCGCGGACCCGCACCGCGGGGTCAGCTGCCGCCGTTGATGAGCTTGAACGCCTCGGCCAGGGTCTTGACCTCGGCCGTCGGCTTCTTGGCGCCGGCCTCGAGCGTCTCCTTGCGCCGGTTGACCCAGATGACCGGGATCTTCTCCTTCACGCACGGCTCGATGTCCTGCGTGATCGACGAGGCGACGTGGACCCAGCCCTTCTTGCCGCCGATGCGGCGCGCGCACTCCTTGAAGTGCGCCGGGTCCGGCTTGTAGGAGCGGACCTGCTGGGCGGTGACGACGAGGTCGAAGTCCAGCGGGATGTGCCGGCGCGTCTGCCCGAGCAGCTTGTCGTCGATGTTCGAGATGAGGCCGACGTCGTAGTTCTTCTTGAACTTCTGCAGCGTCGGGTTGGTCTCCTTGAACGGCTGCCAGCGCTGCACGCTCTCCGGGAGGAAGCCCGAGCGGGACGGCTCGAGGTCCCAGCCGATCCGCTTGGCGATCTCGACGGCGGTGCGGCGCAGCACCTCGGCGTACAGCTCGTACGAGCCGGACTCGATCTCGCGGGAGATCTCCAGGAACAGCTCGACGACCTCGTCGCGATCGATCGTGAAGCCGTCCTTGGCGGCTTCCTTCTCGAAGGCGTCCGCGACGCCGGCCTCCCAGTCGATCAGGGTGCCGTAGACGTCGAACGTGACGAAGGTGACGTTGCTTGGGAGGGCCATGAGGCCGCGCATTGTCCCAAAGTCATAAAGTCAGCCGTTCTCATGGACCTGCTCGAATACCAAGGCAAGCAACTGTTCGCCCGCCACGGGGTGCCCGTCCCCCGCGGGGGGTATGCCGCCACCGTCGACGAGGCCGTGGACGTGGCCGACGGCCTCGGTTACCCGGTCGTCGTCAAGGCCCAGGTGCAGATCGGAGGCCGCGGCAAGGCCGGCGGCATCAAGATCGCCCAGGACCGCGACGAGTGCCGGGCCCACGCGGAGGCGATCCTCGGCATGGACATCCGCGGGCTGACCGTCCGCGAGCTGTGGATCGAGGAGGCCTCCGACATCGCCTCCGAGTACTACGCGTCGTTCGTCTTCGACCGCGCCGCCAAGGCGACGCTCGCCATGCTGTCGACGAAGGGCGGCATGGACATCGAGGCCGTCGCCGAGGAGGACCCGAGCGCGATCGCCCGCCTCCACATCGACCCGCTGCTCGGCTTCCAGGACTACCACGCGCGGCGGCTCTGCTTCGAGGCCGGCGTCGACGCCGACGTCGTCCGCCCGGTCTCGGCGCTGCTGGCCAAGCTCTACGAGGCCTACGTCGCCGAGGAGGCGATGCTCGTCGAGGTCAACCCGCTCATCATCAAGCAGGACCGCAGCGTCGCCGCGCTCGACGCGAAGGTCACCCTCGACGACAACGCCCTCTTCCGCCACCCGGAGAACGCGGAGCTGCGCAACCCGTCGGCCGAGGACCCGCAGGAGCAGATGGCCAAGGAGCGCGGGCTGACCTACGTCAAGCTCGACGGCGACATCGGCATCCTCGGCAACGGCGCCGGCCTCGTCATGAGCACGCTCGACGTCGTCGCCCAGGCGGGCGGCCGCCCGGCGAACTTCCTCGACGCCGGCGGCGGCTCGAAGGCCGAGGCGATCACCAGCGCGGTCGAGGTCATCCTCAGCGACCCGAAGGTGAAGGCCGTCCTGTTCAACATCTTCGGCGGCATCACCCGCTGCGACGAGGTCGCCCGCGGCCTCATCACCGCGTTCGAGCAGATCAAGCCGCAGGTCCCGTTCGTCGTCCGCCTGGACGGCACGAACGACCAGGAGGGCCGGCAGCTGCTCGCCGACGCCAACCTGCCCAACGTGCACACCGCGGCCACGATGGACGAGGCCGCCTCGAAGGTCGTGGAGGTCGCCCGCGCATGAGCATCCTGGTCGACAAGGACACGCGGCTCTGCGTCTCGGGCATCACCGGCCGCGAGGGCACGTTCCACACGCTGAACAACAAGCGCTACGGCACGAACGTCGTGGCCGGCGTCACGCCCGGCAAGGAGGGCCAGGACGTCGACGGGATCCCCGTCTACAACACGTTCCGCAAGGCCGTCGACGAGCACGGCGCGAACACGGCGATGATCTTCGTGCCGCCGCGCTTCGCCGCCGACTCGATCCTCGAGGCGGCCGACGCGGGCATCAAGCTCATCGTCGCGATCACCGA
Source organism: Solirubrobacteraceae bacterium (assembly GCA_019683665.1). Taxonomy (GTDB): domain Bacteria; phylum Actinomycetota; class Thermoleophilia; order Solirubrobacterales; family Solirubrobacteraceae; genus Capillimicrobium. The sequence continues at coordinate 895 of JADGIB010000104.1, read as the reverse complement.
GGGCATCCCCGCCCACGACGAGCTGCGCGTCTACACGCACCTCAAGCGGCTCGGCGACGTGCGGCTCGTCGGCCCGAACTGCCCGGGCATCCTGTCGCCGGGCAAGGCGAACGTCGGCATCATCCCGGCCGCGTTCTTCAAGGAGGGCAACGTCGGCGTCGTGTCGCGCTCGGGCACGCTGACCTACCAGATCGGCAACGAGCTGGCCCAGCGCGGGTTCGGCAACTCGTCGATCGTCGGCATCGGCGGCGACCCGGTCCCGGGCTCGAGCTTCATCGACATCATCGAGCTGTTCGAGAACGACCCGCAGACCGAGCTGATCGTCATGTCGGGCGAGATCGGCGGCTCCGCCGAGGAGGAGGCCGCCGAGTACATCGCGGCCAACGTCTCCAAGCCGGTCGTCGGCTACATCGCCGGGTTCACCGCGCCGCCCGGCAAGACGATGGGCCATGCGGGCGCGATCGTGTCCGGCTCGCAGGGCACGGCCGCCGCGAAGGCCGAGGCGCTGGAGAGCAAGGGCGTGCGCGTCGGCCGCACCCCCACGCAGGTCGCCGACATCGCCGTCGAGATCCTCGGCGGCTGAGCGGGGCCACGGGGGGCGGGACCGCCGGGTCCCGCCCCGACCCGCCGAGCGGCGGAGGACCGGCCGAAACGGCCGAATCCCTTGGTACTGTGGCCTATCCACCCCCGTCGGGCAGGAAGGCCCAGCAGGTTCAGGTGACGGCACGGACTCCACAGCACCCCGGAGGCGGAGACGTCTCGCAGACGCTCGCCGACCTCGAGCGCAAGCTCCGCGACCTCGAGCAGGTCCTGGCGGGCACGGCCCCCGGGCCCGAGCCCGCCGCCGCGGCGCCCGCAGCCGAGCCGGCCGCCGCGCCGCCGCCCGCCGCGGCCC
>JADGIB010000103.1 GCA_019683665.1 Solirubrobacteraceae bacterium | reverse complement strand
TGGGCTCGCGAGCAGGCGGGGGGGGGGGGGGGGGGCGGGCTGGGGCCGGCGGCGGGCGCGGCGGGCGGCGGCGCGGCGCTCGCGCGAGGCGCGCAGGGACGCGCGGAACGGGTCGGCGGCAGGCGGCGCCAGGGGGTGATCGGTCTGCTGGATGGTCGACACGTCGGCCTCCCGGTGGTCTCTGCGCCTACGGGGTTAGCTGTCGGGCTCGCGCTGGACCTGCGCTACGCCGCGCTCGCGCGGCGATTCGCCCCGGGGACCGTCGCCGGTCCCGTTGGGTCCCCCGCTCCGCGGCGCGCCGGGCGGCCGCGGACTCGGCTGGGTCATGGATGCGACGGCCGCACACGCTATCGCGTCGGCCCGGACGGACGCGGCCGGCGGGGCCGGTCACGGGCCGGTCAGGGCGCCAGCAGCGGAGCGCGCGTCGCGTACGGCGCGAGGTTGCGGACCCGCTCGTCGCCGCCCGGGCCGGCGGCGAGCGCCGCCCGCAGCGCCCGCTCGTGGCCGGCGGCCCGCTCGCGCGGGTACGGGCCGGCGAGCCCGCGCGAGACCTGGAAGGCCCAGTCGCTGGCCTGGAGCGCGAGCAGCTCGCGCACCGCGCGCAGCGACGCGCGGCGCCCGGCGGCGACGACGTCGAGCTCGGCGCGGCGCGCGGCGACGGCGAGGTCGGCGACCTGCGGCCCGCTCCACGTCCACAGGTCGCGCGGGGTCCCCCACGTCGTCACCGGCAGGTCCGGCGGAGCCGGGCGCGGCGGGTGGCGCTCGAGCGCCTCGTCGAGCGGGGCGATCCGCAGCCCCTGGCGGGCGGCCTCCTCGACGACGGCGGCCAGCCACGTGACGCCCTCGTACCACCAGTGCCCGAGCAGCTCGGTGTCGAGCGCGCAGACGCACAGCCCGCCGCCGGCGACCCGCTCGCGGACGCGGGCGACGAAGTCGGCGGCGTCGGCGCGGGCCTGCGCGGCGGCCCGGTCGGGGTCGTAGACGGCGCCGTCGTTCGCCCACGGCTTGTGGTGGCAGCGGGTGAGGCGGTGGGTGTCGCGGTAGGCGGCCGCGGCCGGGTAGCCGCCGTCGGACCAGACGAGCTCGACCGTCCGCCGGTCGATCGGGACGAGCAGCGGGCCCGCCGGGCTGCGCAGCGGGACGAGGTGCTCGTCGGGGCCGAGGACGTCGGTGAGGTCGACGCAGACGGCGCGGACGCCGGCCTCCTCCAGCAGGACGTCCAGCCACGGGGCGTGGGCGCACTCGGGCAGCCAGAACCCGCCGGCCCAGCCGTCGCCGAAGCGGGCGCGGTGGGCGTCGATCCCGGCCTGGAGCTGGAGGCGCACCCCGGCCGCGGTGGCCAGGAGCGGCAGGACGGCGTGGGTGGCCGACGACGTCCACGCGGCGTGGCGGCCGAGCGGCGCGAGCAGGTCGCCGCCGCGCTCGGCCAGCCGGTCGGCGGCCGCGCGGTAGTCGCCGGCGGCGCGGCGCAGCTCGGCGGCGACCGCGGGCTCGGCGTCCGCAGCGTCGAGCTCGTGGGAGCGGCGGCGCAGGTCGCGGCAGAACGCGTCGAAGCGCTCGGCGCAGCCGGGCGCCTCGAGCTGGTCGCAGAGGACCGGGGTGAGCGAGAGCGTGACCGGGGCGCCCGCGTCGAGGAGGTCGGCGAGCGGCAGGTAGCAGGTCGCGACCGCCTCCCACAGCCACTCCTCGCCCGACGGCCAGGTGCCGTAGCCCTCCACGTACGGCATGTGCGTGTGGAGGACGATCGCCAGCTCGCCCGGCGCCCTCATGGGCGCAGGACGGCCAGGACGTCGAGCGCGCGGTCGAGCGGGCCCTCGCGCAGCGCGAAGTCGCGGACCGAGATCGCCGGGATGAAGCGGTCGTAGAACGGCTTCGTGATCCGCAGGCGGGCGTGGATCGCGTCCCAGCCGGCGTGGCGGATCGCCAGCTCGTGGAGACGCAGCTTGCGGGCATGGAAGAGGCCGAGCAGCTCGACCGACGAGAAGTGGGCCTCGCACAGGGCCCGGAACTCGTCGGGCCGGTACTCCTTGACGTGCCACGGGTTGCCGGAGCGCTCGGCGCCCTCGGGCGCGAGCGTCAGGACGTTCGGCGTGGTCACGTAGACGAACCCGTCGGGCCCGACGAGCGACTTGAAGTGCTCGAGCACCTCGTCGGGGTTGCGGACGTGCTCGATCGTCTGCAGGAAGACGACGGCGTCGCACGGCTCGGCGAACGTCTCGACGAGGTCGCGCTCGAAGCGCAGGTTCGGGCGCACGTAGCGCAACCGGGCGTGCTCGTGCGCCTCCGGGTTCGCGTCGACGCCCACGACCCGGGCCGCCCCGGCGGCCGCGAGCACGTCGGAGCCGTAGCCCTCGCCGCAGGCCATGTCGACGACGCGCAGCCCCGCGACCCGCCGCGCGATCCACTGGTAGACGACGAGGTGGCGGCGGAACCAGTAGTTCTCCTCCGGCACGTCGGGCAGCGTGCGCTCGCCGGTCAGCTCCAGCGGCGGGACGCCCGGCGGCTGGTCGCGCTGCACGTAACGGACGGCCTCGGACACGGCGCGGAACGGTAGCGCCCCGCCGCGTCCCCTATGCTCACCGGCCGCATGGCCGCCCAGCCGCTTCCCGCCGACGTCATCCGCGACGCGAACACCCGCTACCACGACGACGCGGCCGCCCACTACGACGCGAAGTGGGGCATCGACTACGGCGAGATCGGCCGGACGCAGGTCGTCGGCAAGCTCGCCAAGGCGCTCGGCGGCGACGTCCCGCGCTTCGGCCGGGCGCTGGAGATCGGCGCCGGCACCGGCTACTTCAGCCTCAACCTCCTCCAGGCCGGCGTCATCGAGGAGGCCGTCGCGACCGACATCTCCCCCGGGATGCTCGAGACGCTGCAGGCCAACGCCCGGACGCTCGGGCTCGAGGTCGAGACCGTCGCCTGCGACGCCGAGGCGCTGCCGTTCGAGGACGCCTCGTTCGACCTCGTCTTCGGCCACGCCGTCCTCCACCACATCCCCGACCTCGGCCGGGCCTTCCGCGAGATCCGGCGCGTCCTGCGCCCCGGCGGCACGTTCGCGTTCGCCGGCGAGCCGTCGCGCCTGGGCGACCGGCTCGCGCAGGTGCCCAAGCGCGGCGCGACGCTGCTGGCCCCGCTCTGGCGCGCGGCCCTCCGCGCCCGCCCGGCCCGCGACCCGGGCCGCCACGGCGACGCCGACCCCGAGCTGGGCGAGATCGTCGACGTCCACGCGTTCACGCCCGACGAGCTCGCCCGCCACGCCCGCGACGCCGGCCTCGACGCAGTCCGCGTCCGCGGCGAGGAGCTGCTGGCGAACTGGTTCGGCTGGACGAACCGCACGCTCGAGGCGACCGCCGAGCCCGACGACGTCCCGATGGCCTGGTGCCGCTACGCCTTCCACGGCTACCTGCTCTTCCAGGCGCTCGACCGCCGCCTGCTCGAGGGCCGGCTGCCGGCGGCGGTCTTCTACAACCTCATGATCGCCGGCCGCCGCGCCGCCTAGCCCCGCGCCACGGCGGCCAGGTACGCGGCGCGCAGCGCGAACGTGCGCTGCATCGAGCGCTCGAACTCGCCGAGGAACTCGCGCCGGTACGTCGCGTCGGTGAGGACCGAGATCGCGTAGTAGAGGCCAGAGAACGCCGCCATCGCCGTCGACACGCGCAGCAGCTCGGCGGTGATCCGCACCGTCGTGCCGAACACGGTGATCGAGCCGATCTCGTCGCCCGGGTCGCCCGTCCAGCGGTCGATGACGTCGCCGGTCGTCGTCAGCAGGCCGAACGCGACGAAGAAGAGCGCGATCGCGACGGCGACGACGAGCGTCTGCAGCGCGTAGGAGACGAACATGACGAGGCCGACGTTGAAGCGCTGGCGGCGCGTCAGCGGCGGGTCGACGCCCTCGCGCCGCTCGAGCTCGCGCACCTCGCCCGGGAGCCGCACGGCGAGGAAGATCGCGCCGAGGACGACGAACAGCGCGACGACGCCGGCGAGGTTGCCGTCGGAGATGTCGCCGAAGACCTGCCACATCTCCGCGTTGACGAACAGGACGATCGCGAAGAACAGCAGCAGCGGGATCGCCTTGGCCAGCATCGCGAACGAGTCGCGCAGCTGGCCGACGAGCCGCGCGAGCGACCAGCGCAGGATCGACAGCAGGCCGAAGCCGACGACGACGTAGACGACCCCGAGGACGAGGAGGTTGGCGACGACCGTCACGAGCGCGACCCCGACCTGGCCGCCGCCGATGAGCGGCAGGATCGGCGGGACGAGCAGGAAGATCGCCAGCTCGCCGTTGCCGACCCGCTGCGGCGGCGCGTACCAGGGCCGCCCGCGACGGAGGTTGAGGAGGACGATCGGGGCCAGCAGCAGCACGAGTCCGCCCGCGATGACGGCGAGGTTCGCCGCCGTCGGCCAGTCGAAGTTGGCGCCGTTCAGGCACGTGGCCAAAAACCAGAAGCCGAGGAACGGGATCGCGCGGGTGAACACGTCCTCGCGCGCCGAGTAGTCCTCGATCAGCAGGGGCAGCCCGGCCCGCCGCAGCCGCCGCTCGTACTCGCGGATCTCCACGGCGCACATCCCAGCGGGTCGGCCGGACGAGGTGGCCGTCCTAGACTCCGGGGCGGCTGGCCCTGCGCATGACCGACCGCCTGCACCGCGACTTCCCCCTGTTCCCGCTGGGCATCGTCACGCTCCCGACCGAGTACGTGCCGCTGCACATCTTCGAGGAGCGCTACAAGACGATGGTCGAGCGGTGCCTCGACGCCGACGCCGAGTTCGGGATCCTGTGGCTCTCCGGCGACGAGCTGAAGGAGACCGGCTGCGCGGTGCGCATCGACCGGGTCCTCGAGCGCATGGACGACGGCCGGCTGAACATCCTCTGCCGCGGCACCCAGGTGTTCCGGCTCGTCGAGCGCCAGGACGACCTCCCGTACCCGGCCGGGACCGTCGAGTTCCTCGAGGACCGCGACGAGCCCGTCGACGAGGAGCTCGCGGCGCGCACCCGCGAGGCGTACGCGACGCTCGTCGCCCAGGCCGCCGACCGCGTCCTCGACCCCGAGGAGGTCGAGGACATGAGCGCCTACGAGATGGCGGCGACCGTCGACTTCGGCCTCGACGCCAAGCAGGGCCTGCTCGACCTGCGCTCCGAGAACGCCCGGCTGCGGCTCGTCGAGCGGCTCTTCCGGGCGGCGACGAAGCGCCTGGACTACGTCGAGCGGGCGCAGGCGCGGGCGCGGTCCAACGGCAACGTCCGCTTCGGGTAGGCGGCGCTAGAGGGCGCTGGCGAGCGCCAGCGGCCACACGGCGGGGGCGCCGCGGCCGCGCAGCTGGCCGCCGACCATCGCCAATGTCCAGCCCGACAGCCGCCGGTCGTCGAGGAGCAGGACGCCGCCGGGCGGCAGCTCGGCGGCGACGGCGAAGGCGCCGCGGACGTTGGCGACCTGCTGGGCCGCGTTCGCCATCTCCGCCTGCGGCGGCGCGTCAGGCGCGGTGCGCCGCACCGCCTCGACCGCGGGCAGGCCGAGCGCGGCGCCGAGGCGGGCGGCGGCGTCGCGCAGGACGCCGCCGGCGCGCCGCGACGGCACCCAGGTGACCCAGGCGGCGTCGGGGGCGAAGCCGCGGGCGAGCGCGGCGAGCGCGTCGATCACCTCGTCGTCGAGCCGGCCGGCCTCGAGGCCGGCGGCGATCGCCGGCCACCAGCCCGCGTCGCCGATGCGGGCCAGCGCGCGGCCCTCCTCGACGCGCACCCCCTCGGGGATCCGGCGCATCGCGCCCTCGGGGTCGGGCGCCATCTTCTTGACGTCGAGGACGAGCGGCGTGCTGCGCAGGTGGAGCGTCGCCTCGCGCACGAGCGCCGGGTCGAGCGGGACGTCGAAGCGCGGGGCGGTGCAGGCGGCGCAGCGGCCGCAGTCGGCCGGGCTCGGGTCGTCGAGCTGCTCCTGGAGCGTGCGCATCAGGCAGCGCCCGTCGGTGCCGTAGGCGGCCATCGCCGCCTGCTCGGCGCGGCGCAGCTCGGTCACCGCCCGGTAGCGCTCGGCGTCGTACGTCCACGTGTGGCCCTCGACGAGCGCCCAGCGGGTGCCGGCGCGGGTCACGGCGCCCTCGACGTCGAGGACCTTCAGCATCGCCTCCAGGCGCCCGAGGCCGAGGTTGACGACGCTCGACAGCTCCCGGGTCGTCAGCCCCTCCGGGCCGGCGGCCTCGAGCTGGCGCAGGACCTCCTCGACGCGCTCGCGCGGCGGGAACGCCTGCTCGATGAAGAAGTCCTGGATGCGGCGGTCCTCGGCGCCGCGCAGGAGGATCGCGTCGGCGTGGTCGACCCCGCGGCCGGCGCGGCCGACCTGCTGGTAGTAGGCGATGACCGAGCCGGGCGCCTGGTAGTGGACGACGAACCCGAGGTCGGGCTTGTCGTAGCCCATCCCGAGCGCGCTCGTGGCGACGAGCGCCTTCACCTCGCCGCGCAGGAGCCGGTCCTCGGCGGCGACCCGGTCCTCGGTCGCGTGCTCGCCGCTGTAGGCCTCGGCAGCGATCCCGTGGGCGGCCAGGAACGCGGCGACGGCGGTCGCGTCGCGCTTCGTGAGCGTGTAGACGATCCCGGAGCCCTCGAGCTCGGGCAGGACGGTGACGAGCCAGGCGAGGCGGGCGGCGGGCTGGGGCAGCTCGACGACCTCCAGGCGCAGCGACGTCCGCGCGAGCGGCCCGCGGTACGTGCGCAGCTCGGCGTGGCCGCCGACGTCGAGCTGCTCCAGGACGTCGGCGACGACGCGGTCGTTCGCGGTCGCGGTCGTGCACAGGACGGCGACGCCCTCGGGCAGGGCGGCGAGCATGTCGCGCACGCGCCGGTAGTCGGGGCGGAAGTCGTGGCCCCAGTCGGAGACGCAGTGCGCCTCGTCGATGACGAGCAGGCCGACGCGCTGCGCGAAGAGCGGCAGCATCGACGCGCGGAAGGCCGGGTTGTTCAGCCGCTCGGGGCTGATGAGGAGGAGGTCGACGGCGTCGGCGGCGAGCAGGTCGCGCACCGCGTCCCACTCGTCGCGGTTGGTCGAGTTGATCGTGTGGGCGCGCAGGCCGAGGCGCTGCGCGGCGGCGATCTGGTTGCGCATGAGCGCCAGCAGCGGCGAGACGATGAGCGTCGGCCCGGCGCCGGCGTCGCGCAGCAGGCGGGTGGCGACGAAGTAGACGGCGCTCTTGCCCCAGCCGGTGCGCTGGACGCAGAGGACGCGGGCGCGGCCGTCGACGAGGTCGCCGATCGCCTCCCGCTGGTGGGGGCGGAACGTCGCCTGCGGGTCAGCGGTGAGGGCGCGCAGCGCGGCCAGGGCGGGATCGCTCATGCCCCTCGGAGGCTACGAGCGCGGCCTCCTCGCCCCCGATCTCCGACAGCTCGCCGCACGGCTCGACGGGGCGGCCCGCCCACGGCAGGCGGCCCTCGGCCCCGAGGTAGGAGCCGGCGAGGATGAGAAGCAGGCCGGCGATGGTCGCGACGGTGACCGCCTCGTCGAGCAGCGTCGCGCCGTAGACGATCGAGAACCCGGGCGCGATGTAGGCGACGAGCGACGCGCGGGCCGGGCCGACGTCGGCGATCAGCGTGTAGAAGATGAGGAAGGCGATGCCGGTGCCGCCGAGGCCGAGCGTGAGCAGCGCGCCGGCCGCGTCGAGCGACAGGCCGCCGTCGCTGACGCCGGTGAACGGCAGGACGGGCGCGAGGACGAGCGTCGAGACGGCCATCGTCGCGGTGACGATCGCCACCGGCTGCAGGCCGGCGGGGGCGATCCGGTGCTTGCTCATGAGCGGCCCGACCGCGTAGCCGAGCGCGGCGAGCAGGACGGCGAGGCCGCCGAGCGCCTCCTCGAGGTCGCCGGTGAGGTCGACGCCGAACAGGAGCGCGACGCCGGCGATGCCGACGACGATGCCGACCGCGCGCCAGCCGGTCGAGCGCTCGTCGGGGTCGACGCGCAGGGCGAGCAGCGCGGTGAAGATCGGGGCGGCCGAGACGAGGATCGCGGCGAGCGAGCTGCTGATGTGCAGCTCGCTGACGGTGATGAGCAGGAACGGGACGACGACCTGGATGAGCGCGAGCGCGACGATCCAGCCGAGGACGGCCGGGGTGCCGCGCAGCGCGCCGAGCGCGCGGCGGTGGACGGCGACCGGGGCGAGGACGGCGAGCGCGAGCGCGGTCCGCAGCCAGACGACCGCGGCGGGCGTGAACCCGTCGTCGAGGGCGACCTTGATGAAGAGGTACGACGCGCCCCAGAGCGCGGCGAGGACGCCGATGAGGACCCAGGCGCGGCGGTGCACCGACCCGATGCTACGCGGGCGGCGGGCCGGCCCTCAGCGCTCGCGGCCGCAGACGTCCTGGGCGATGCGCCGCATGAGATGGGCGAGCTCGTCGAGGACGGGCGGCCGTCCGTCGGAGCTGTCGGCGAACGCGACCCGCCCCTCGGGGACGTGGACCTCGTAGCGCAGGACCGACTGGGGCCGGGGCTCGAGGCGCAGGCCGGCGTCGGCCGGCTCGGCCAGGCCGCGGGCGATCTCGCGGGCGTCGAGGAGCAGCTCCTCGGGCAGGCGGCGCGGGGCGTCGTCGTCGCAGCGCACGGTGCCGCCGTCGTTGACGATGACGCGCAGGCGGGCGCCGGGGACGTCGCCGTCGCGGTCGACGGCGAACAGGTCGCCGGACTCGCCGCCGCAGCCGGCCAGGAGCGCGAGCGCGGCGAGGGCGGTCGGGGCGAGGCGTGGCGCGAGACGCATGCGGCCCGCCATCCTGCCAGCCGCCTCGGCCGGGCGCGACGAGGGCGGTCCCGGCGGGCGCGGGTGCGACGGCCGGCCCGCGCGGCGCGCTACCGTCAGGCGATGGCCGCGATCACCGTCGACGTCTGGTCGGACCTGGTGTGCCCGTGGTGCTACATCGGCAAGAGCCGCCTGGAGCGGGCGCTGGCCGAGGAGCCGCCGGGCTCGGTGGAGGTCCGCTGGCACGCGTTCCAGCTCGACCCGTCGATCCCCGCCGAGGGGGCCGACGCGGAGGCGTACCACCGCTCCCGCTTCGGCGACCTCACCCGGGTGCGCGAGATGCGCGAGCGGGTCCGCGAGGTCGCCGCCCAGGACGGCCTCGACCTCCGCTTCGACCTCCAGAAGCGGGCGCCGAACACGCTCCTGGCCCACCGCGCGACGAAGATCGTCCCCGATCCCGAGGCGGCGATCCAGACGCTGTTCGCCGCCCACTTCGAGCAGGGCGAGGACATCGGCGACCGCGACACGATCCTGCGCCTGCTGCCCGACGTGGACCCGGCCGCGCTCGACCGCGGCGACGCCGGCGACCTCGTCGCCGCCGACCTCGAGCTCGCCCGCCGGATCGGGATCACCGGCGTCCCGTTCTTCGTCGCCGGGATGCGCGTCGCCGTCTCGGGCGCCCAGCCGCCCGAGGTGCTGCGCCAGTTCCTCGCCGAGGGTCGCGCGCGGGCCGAGGCGGCCTGACGCCGCGCGCCCCGCGCCCCGCGCACGAGTGGCGATCCGCATCCAGGGGGTGGATGGAACTCGCCACTCGCGCCGAGCGGGCGCCGCGGCTCACGGCACGGCGACCGCCGCCCCGCCCCGGCGCGGGTCGCCGGCACCGAGCACGGCGCCGGTGGCGGGGTCGCGCTGGACGGCCTGGACGCCGCCGAAGAACAGGTTCGGCGCCCGGAACGGGGCGACCTCGTGGCCGGCGGCGGCGAGCGCGTCGGCGTCGATCCCCGGCTCGACGTAGACGGTCCCGTCCTCGTAGTGGATCCGGGGCGCCTCGACCGCCGCGCGGGCGTCGAGGCCGCGGTCGACGACGCCGACGATCGTCAGCAGGATCGCCGAGCGGATGCGGTTGGAGCCGGCGCTGCCGACCACGAGCTCGACCTCGCCGTCGCGCAGGACGACGGTCGGGGCCATCATCGACGGCATCCGCCGCCCCGGGGCGAAGACGTGGAAGCCGAGCGGGTTGAGGTCCTCCTCGCCCATGATGTTGTTCAGGTGGATGCCGGTCCCCGGCACGACGACGCCGGAGCCCTCGCCGTTCGTGCATGTCACGCTGCACGCCCGGCCCTCGCCGTCGACGACCGAGATGTGCGTCGTCGCCCCCAGCCGCGAGCCGAGGAAGCGGTGCGCGAAGCCCGGCTCGTCGAGGCCGGCGACGAACGCGTCGGTGCGCTCGTCCTGCGCGCGGCGCATCGCCGCCGCGAGCTCGACGGCGCCGGGCGGCCCGCCGGCGCGGTCCAGCAGCGCCAGCGCGAGCGCGATCAGCGTCCCGCCCGCCGACGGCGGCGGGTTCGTGACGACCGTCCGCCCCCGGTAGCGGGTCCACACCGGCGCCCGGAGGACCGCCGCGTAGCCGGCCAGGTCCTCGCGGGTCAGCAGCCCGCCGCGCGGCGCCAGCCAGTCGACGATCGCGTCGGCCACCGCGCCGCGGTAGAACGGGTCGGCGCCCTCGCGGCCGAGCAGCTCGATCGTCTCGGCCAGCGCCGGGCTGGCGAAGCGGGCGGGCCGGCCGCCGCCGAACTCGCGCACCGCCTCCGGGGTCGAGCCGAGGATCGCCTCCAGCAGGTCGAACAGGTGGCCCTGCGCGGCGTTGACCTCCACCCCGTCGCGCGCCGCGACCGCCGCCGGCGCGGCGAGCGAGGCCAGCCGCCGCGTCCCCCAGCGGGCCATCGCGGCGCCGATCCCGGCCGGGCAGCCGGGCACCCCGACCGACGCGGCGCCGCAGTTGAAGACCTGGACGGCGTCGCCGAAGTTCACGACGACCGGGGTCAGCTCGGGCCGGGGCCCGGACGCGTCGCGGCCCGCGCCGGGGGCCGCGACGAAGAAGTCCAGCACGACGGGGTGGCCGGCGAACCCGGCGACGAGCATGTACCCGCCCGCGCCGGGCCCGGTGAGCAGCGGCTCGGCCACCCACGACATCAGCATCGACGCCACCGCGGCGTCGACGGCGTTGCCGCCGGAGCGCAGGACGGCCGCGCCGGCCTCCGCCGTCAGCGGATGGCCGGCGGCGACGACCCCGCGTCCCCGTCCGGCGTCTAGCGGCGTGGCACGAACTCCGGGACGTCGAGCTCGTTCACGCCCAGCCCGGTGCGGCGCGTCGCGCTGCCGGGCGGGCGGGACCCCACCGGCTCGC
>JADGIB010000102.1 GCA_019683665.1 Solirubrobacteraceae bacterium | reverse complement strand
GCGGGCCGGCGCGCGGTCGCCACGACCGTGTCGCCGGCCTCGAGCGCCGCCTGCGCGAACGCGCGGCCGAGGCCGCGCGACGCGCCGGTGATCAGCCAGCGTCGTGGCATGGCAGCGGCGCCGACGCGACCTTCGTGCGGACCGAGAAGACCGTCGTCGACGAGCAGACGAACAGGGTCCGCAGGTCCTCGCCGCCCCAGCACAGGTTGCCCGGGAACTCCGGCGTCGGGATCGTCCCGAGGTGGCGGCCGGACGGGTCGATGACCCAGATGCCGCCCGGGCCGCTGGCCCAGATGTTGCCGAGCTCGTCGCACTTCATCCCGTCGGGCGTGCTCGCGCCGACCTCGCCGGTGCCGAGCCCCTCGAAGAAGACCCGCGACGGGCCGAGGCTGCCGTCGTCGCGGACCTCGAAGACCTTGATGTGGCAGCGCGGCGAGTCGTTGACGTAGAGCAGCGACTCGTCGGGGGAGAAGCAGAGCCCGTTCGGCTGCTCGAACTCGTCGCGCGGGACGAGCAGCTGGAGGTCGCTGCCGTCCGGCCGGCAGCGGAACACGCCTTGGAAGTCGAGCTCGGGGTCACGCTTCCTGCCGACCGTGTCGTTCCAGCGCCCGTAGTTGGGGTCGGTGAAGTAGATCGAGTCGTCGCTGCGCGTGACGATGTCGTTCGGGCTGTTGAGCTCCCTGCCCTCGAAGTGCGAGGCGACGACGGTGCGGTTGCCGTCGGCGTCGAAGCGGCTGACGACGCTCGTGTCGGACTCGCACACGAGGTACGTGCCGGACCGCTCGTAGACCATCCCGTTGCCCTTGAAGTTCGGGCGCACGTGGACGGTCGGCTCCGGGTCGCCGGGCGCCCAGCGGTAGCGGGTGTCGGCCGGGATGTCGGAGAAGATCAGCGCCTGCTCGCGGACGCTCCACGCCGGGCCCTCGGTGAAGCGGTAGCCGGACCCGAGCTGGACGTGCTCGGCGGCGGGGTCGATGAGGTCGTCGAGGGTGCTCATGCGTAGTACTCCGGTGCCTTCTTGAACTGGGGCCATTGGTCGGGGTCGTGGCCGGCGACGATCGTCGCGTCGCGGCGCCAGGCCAGGCGGCGCAGGCGCCGCACCGAGCGGGTCGCGTCGCCGGGCGAGAGGACGAACGCCGGCGACTCGCGCTCCTCGAGGTGCGCCATCGTGTTCGCGGCGTCGATCGCGAGCAGGAACGTCGCGCCGCTGGGCAGGTTCACCTCGAAGGAGAGGTGGCCGGCCGTGTGGCCGGGGGTGCGCCAGCAGATCAGGGTCCCGTCGCCGTAGAGGTCGTAGCCGTCCTCGTGGTCCTCCAGCAGCGACCACGGGACGCCGGGCTTGACGTAGTCGGCGGTGCAGTAGGCGGCCGCCTCCCACGACTGCGGGTTGTGGCCGGTCTCGTACTCGGTCCGGGTCACGAGCACCTCGGCGTTCGGGAAGCGGTCGATGACCGCGAGCGCGCCGGTGTGGTCGAGGTGCAGGTGGCTCTGGACGACCCAGCGGATGCTCTCGGGCGCGATGCCGATCCGCTCGAGCTCGGGCAGGCAGGCCTGGTCGGGCCGCATCTCGACCGGCGAGCGCTCGGCCAGCGGCCCCCAGTGCCCGATCGGGTCCACGGCCACCTCGGGCGCGTTGCCGCCGTCGATGATCGCGTTCCCGCGCGGGTGCGTGATCAGGTACCAGGGGGTCGGGTTGGGGACCCGGTCGGTGTTCAGCGCGTCGCTGGCGTTGACGACGTAGCGGGGGAGCCTGATCACCCCGCACTCGAACAGGTACAGCCGGATGTCCTGCGCCACGTTCTCTCCTCGCTCGTACGACCCAGACGATCGTATAGCATTTGACTACCGCATTGCGACCGTCGGATCTCAGCGACGAAGTCGCGCGGCAAAATCAACATCGGAAATCTGATATGTTCGCGGCGTCGCGTCGGAGAGGGCGCGGCGTCGAGGTGGAGGAGAGATGACGGGGACTGCGGAAACGCGTGGGCACCGATCGGCCGTGAGCGCACGGGTCCCCGCCATCCGGGCCGCCGCCGAGGAGACGACGGCGACGACCGCCCGCTGTGGGCGGCGCGGCCGCCACAGCGAGGAGTGAGGAATGGACGACGAGCTGTACGCCACCGGCATCGCGATCCGCGAGAAGATGTGGGGCCCCGACGGAGCCCAGAAGAAGGTGGAGCGCGCCAGCGACTTCCAGCGCGACCTCGAGGAGATGGTGACCCGGTACTGCTTCGGGGCGACCTGGGGGCGGGAGGGGCTCACCCATGCCGAGCGGTCGATGCTGACGCTCGGCATGCTCATCGCCCTCGGCCGCTCGCACGAGATCGGCGTCCACGTCGTCGGCGCGATCAACAACGGGTTGACCCGCGAGCAGATCAAGGAGATCCTGCTCCACGCCGCCGTCTACTGCGGCATCCCGGCCTCGGTCGACGCGTTCCGCACGGCCGAGCCGATCCTCGACGAGTTGGAGGCCAAGTGATGGCGACCGTCGGCTTCATCGGCCTCGGCAACATGGGGTGGCCGATGGCCGCCAACCTCGTCGCGGCCGGCCACGACGTCGTCGTCCACGACGCCGACCCCGCCCGCGCCGAGGCGTTCGCCTCCGAGAAGGGCGCCCGCGTCGCGGGCGGCCCGTCCGGGGTCGCCGGCGCCGACGCGCTCATCACGATGCTGCCCGACGACCGCGTCGTCGCGTCGGTCCTCCTCGACGACGGGTTCGCCGCCGCGCTGCCCGCCGGCGCCGTCATCGTCGACATGAGCTCGTCGGACCCGGTCGGCACCCGCCGCCTCGGCGAGCGGCTGCCCGCGGACGCCCTGCTCGTCGACGCGCCCGTCTCCGGCGGCGTCCCGCGCGCCCAGGACGGGACCCTGTCGATCATGGTCGGCGGCAGCGACGACGCCGTCGCCCGCGCGATGCCGCTGCTGGAGGCGCTCGGCGAGCGGATCTTCCGCACCGGCGAGCTCGGCACCGGCCACGCGATGAAGGCGCTGAACAACTACCTGGCCGCCGCCGCCTACTCGGCCGCCACCGAGGCGCTCGCGATCGGGCGGCGCTTCGGCCTCGACCCCGAGACGATGTTCGACATCGTCAACACCTCGACGGGGCGCAGCTTCTCCAGCGAGGTCGTCCTGCGCAACAACGTCGTCACCGGCGAGTACGCGACCGGGTTCGCGCTCGGGCTGCTGGCCAAGGACGTCGGGATCGCCGCCGGCCTCGCCCAGGCGCTCGACGTCGACGCCCCGACGCTCGACCTCGTCAGCCGCCGGTGGGCCGAGGCCGCCGTCGCGCTCGGCCCCGACGCCGACCACTCCGAGGCCCACAAGCAGTGGTGGCCGGCCGACGCCGACCGCTTCGCGACCGTGGAGCGGGCATGAGCAGCGCGCGCCGATCGATCGTCAACGACCCGCTCGACGTCGTCGACCAGGCGCTGCGCGGCCTCGCCCGCCAGCACCGCGGCGTGCTCGAGGTCCACGAGGACCCGGCGTTCGTCGCCCGCGCCGCCGACCCCGGCGACGCCGAGCCCCGCGTCGCGCTCATCGCGGGCGGCGGGTCCGGCCACGAGCCGATGCACAGCGGCTTCGTCGGCGCCGGGATGCTCGACGCCGCCGTCCCCGGCCTGATCTTCTCCAGCCCGACCGCCGCCCAGGTCGAGGCGGCCACCCGCCACGTCGACCGCGGCCGCGGCGTCCTGCACGTCATCAAGAACTACACCGGCGACGTCATGAACTTCGGCATCGCCGCCGAGGTCGTCGCCGACGACGGCATCGAGGTCGCGCGCGTCATCGTCGACGACGACCTCGCCACCGACGGCGCCGGCGCCGGGCGGCGCGGCACCGCGGCGGTCATCGTCGTCGAGAAGGCCTGTGGAGCGGCCGCCGCCCGCGGCGCGTCGCTGGCCGAGCTCGTCGAGCTCGGCGAGCGGATCGTCGCCGGCGCGCGCACGATGGCCCTCGCCGTCGAGCCGCTCACGCACCCCGGCGCGGACCAGCCCTCGTTCGAGCTCGGCCCCGACGAGGTCGAGCTCGGCGTCGGCATCCACGGAGAGCGAGGCGTCGGCCGCGTGCCGTTCGCGACCGCGCACGAGCTCACCGGCCACCTCGTCGACCCGCTCCTGCGTTCCCTCGCGCTGGAGCGCGGCGAGCGGGTGATCGCGATCGTCAACGGCCTGGGCGCCACCCATCCCCTCGAGCTGTCGATCGTCTTCGACGAGCTCGGTGCGCGCCTCGACGACGCCGGGATCGAGATCGCCCGCTCGCTGGTCGGCACCTACGTGAGCGCGCTCGACATGGGCGGCGTGTCGATCACGCTCGTCCGCGCCGACGACGCGCTGCTGGACCTGTGGGACGCCCCGGTGCGCACGCCGGCCCTGAGATGGTGAGCGCGCTGGACGCCGCCCGGGCCCGGGCCTGGGTCGACGGGTTCGTCGCCGCCGTCGAGGAGCGCCACGCCGAGCTGGGCGAGCTCGACCGGCGCATCGGCGACGGCGACTTCGGGTCCAACCTGCGGTCGGCCGCGCGCCGCATCGTCGCGAACCTCGAGTCGGCGCCCGCCACCGCCGGCGGCCCGTTCGCTGCGGTCTCGGACGCGTTCATGGCCACCGGCGGCACGAGCGGGCCGCTGCTGGGCATGTGGTTCCGCGCCCTCGCCAAGGCCGGCGCCGACCGCGACGAGATCCCGCTCGCCGACCTCGCCCGGGCCGTCGCCGACGGCGTCGCGGCGATCCAGCGCCTCGGCGGCGCCCAGGTCGGCGACAAGACGATGCTCGACGCGTTCGTCCCGGCCGCCGACGCGCTCGCCGGCGCCGTCGACAGCGGGGACCTCGCCGCCGCGCTCGCCGCCGCCGCCGAGGCGGCCGCGGCCGGGGCGGAGGCGACCGCCGGCCTGTCGGCCCGCCTGGGCCGATCGTCGTACGTCGGCGACGCCGCCCGCGGGGTTCCCGACCCGGGGGCGAGCGCCGTCGCGATGCTGTTCGACTGCGGGGCCCGCGCCGCGGGCGCCCCGCCGACGCGGAAGGAGACCAATGCCTGACCCCGTGCGCGCCGACAACCTCGGCAGCTTCCTGCGCCCCGACTACCTGCTGGAGGCCCGCGCGGCGGACCTGCCGGCCGACGAGCTGCGCAAGGTCGAGGACCGCGCGATCGAGGAGGTCATCGCCTTCCAGGAGGAGCTCGGCCTGCCGGTCGTCACGGACGGCGAGTACCGCCGCCGGTTCTTCTTCTCGACGGTCGAGGTCCTCGTCGAGGGCATCGACCCGTACGGCTACGTCCGCCACCACCGCAACGAGGCCGGGGAGGAGCAGGAGCTGCGCACCCCGACCCCGGTCGCGCGGCTGAAGCGCATCTCGACGCTCGCCGACTACGAGGCGACGTTCGTGCGCGAGCGCACCGACCGGCTCGTGAAGGTCACGCTGCCGAGCCCGTCGCTGCTGTCGGTGTACTGGAAGGCGGGCGTCTCGAAGGGCTACGCGAGCCGCGAGGAGTACCTCGACCACCTCGTCGAGCTCATGAACGAGGACGTCCGCTCGCTGGCCGAGGCCGGCGTCGACCACGTCCAGATCGACGCCCCGCACTACGCGTACATCCAGAAGGTCATGGACGTCGACGACCGCAACGCGAAGCTGCGCGAGCTCGTCGAGATCGACAACCGCGTGTTCGCCGGCGTCGAGGGGATCACGAAGGCCCTGCACGTCTGCCGCGGCAACGACCGCAGCCACTTCACCGGCACCGAGGCCTACGACGGGTTCGCCGCGGCGATCTT
The DNA here is from genome assembly GCA_019683665.1 of Solirubrobacteraceae bacterium. Lineage (GTDB taxonomy): Bacteria > Actinomycetota > Thermoleophilia > Solirubrobacterales > Solirubrobacteraceae > Capillimicrobium. Next base: position 5,395 of record JADGIB010000102.1, on the reverse strand, counting down.
CCCGTACACGGCGGCCCAGCGGCTCCTGCTCGAGTACGACGACGAGCGCTCCGGCGGGTTCTCGCCGCTGCAGCACGTGCGCGACGACCAGGACGTCGTCCTCGGCCTCGTGACCACGAAGCGCTCCGACATGGAGAGCGCCGACGAGCTCAAGCAGCGCATCGACGAGGCGTCGCAGTACGTCCCGCTCGAGCGCCTGGCCCTGTCGACGCAGTGCGGCTTCGGCTCCAACGCCGAGGGCAACGCGATCACCCGCGACGCCCAGAAGGCGAAGATGGAGCTCGTCGTCCAGACCGCGATCGACGTCTGGGGGCACGCATGAGCGCGGTCGCCGCCCCGGCCGCGTCGCTGTACGTCGACGGCGCGTGGTCGGACGCGGCCGGCCCCGCCGTCGACGTCCTCAACCCGGCCGACGGCACGGTGCTCGCGTCCATCCCCAGCGCGACGGCGGCCGAGGTCGAGCGCGCGCTGCGCGCGGCCCGCGCCGCCCAGCGCGCCTGGGCGCACCGCCCGCCGATGGAGCGCGGCGAGCTCATCCGCGGGATGGCCGACGTCCTCGCCGACCACCGCGAGCCGCTGGCCGAGCTGCTCTCGCGCGAGGTCGGCAAGCCGCTGGCCCAGGCCCGGGCCGAGGTCGACTTCGCCGAGGCCTACCTGCGCTACAACGCCGAGTGGGACCGCCGGCTGGAGGGCGAGATCCTCCCCGGCGACGTCCCCGGCGAGCAGATCCACCTCCTGCGCGTGCCCGTCGGCGTCGTCGCCGCGATCTGCCCGTGGAACTTCCCGCTCGCCGTCCTGTGCCGCAAGATCGGCCCGGCGCTCGTGACCGGCAACGCGGTCGTGATCAAGCCGAGCGAGGTCTCGCCGCTGACGACGCTCGAGCTCGTGCGCCTGGCCGACGAGCGCTTCGAGCTGCCGCCGGGCGTCATCAACGTCGTCTGCGGCGCCCGTGAGACCGGCGAGGCGCTCGTCGACTCGCCGCTGACCTCGCTCGTCTCGTTCACCGGCCACCGCGACACCGGCAAGCGGGTCATGGCGCGCGCGTCCGCGCACCTCACGCGCGTCTCGCTCGAGCTCGGAGGCAAGGCGCCGGCGATCGTCTGGCGCGACGCCGACCTCGACGTCGCCGTCCCGGCCATCGTCTCGGCCCGCCACACGAACGCCGGCCAGGTCTGCACGTCGGCCGAGCGCGTCCTCGTCCACCGCGAGATCCTCGACGCGTTCACCGACCGCTACGTCGCCGCCGTCGAGGCGCTGCGCGTCGGCGACCCGCTCGGCGACGTCGACATGGGCCCGCTGGCCAGCGCCGCCCAGCTGGCGAAGACGACGGCCGCGCTCGAGGGCGCGCTCGCCGAGGGCGCCCGCGTCATCGGCCGCGGCACGGCGCCCGGCGGGGACGGCTACTGGCACGCGCCGGTCGTCCTCGGCGACGTCGAGCCGCGGATGGCGATCATGGTCGAGGAGACGTTCGGGCCGATCACGCCGATCGTCGCCTACGAGACGCTCGACGAGGCGCTCGCGCTCGCCAACGACTCCCGCTACGGGCTGTCGGCGTACCTGTTCTCGCGCGACTACCCGACGATCATGCGCGCGGTCGAGGAGCTCGACTCCGGCGAGATCTACATCAACCGCACGCTCGGCGAGTCCGTCCACGCCCACCACACCGGCTACAAGGAGTCCGGCATCGGCGGCGAGGACGGCAAGTGGGGCCTGCTGCGCTACACGCAGGTCAAGACGGCCTACCACCACCATGGCTGAGCGCCCGCGGGCCCTCCAGCTCGACCCGGCCGACAACGTCGCCGTCGCGGTGACCGCCCTGCACCCGGGCGAGGTCGTCCTCGGGGTCGAGCTGCGCGAGCCGATCCGCTTCGGGCACAAGCTCGCGCTGCGCGACATCGCCGCCGGCGAGCCGATCCTCAAGTACCACGAGGTCATCGGCCGGGCCAGCGAGGACATCGCGGCCGGGGCGCACGTCCACGTCCACAACGTCGTCAGCGCCCGGCTGCCCGGGCCCCAGGACCGGGCCGCATGACCGGGCACCCCCGGCCGGACGGGCGCTTCGGCGTCCGCGATCACGTCCTCGTGCTGCCGTCGGTCGTCTGCTCGACGAACGCGGCCGAGCGGATCGCCCGCGAGAGCGGCGCCGTGGCGATCACCCACCAGCACGGCTGCCTGCACGTCGGCGACGACCTGCGCCACACCGAGCGCGCGCTCATCGGCACGGCCACGAACCCGAACGTCGGCGCGGTCGTCGTCGTCAGCCTCGGGTGCGAGACGATCCAGGGCCGCCGCCTGGCCCGGCGCATCGAGGACCGCGGCCAGCGCGTCGCGTTCGTCGGCATCCAGGCCGAGGGCGGCACCGAGCGCGCGGTCGCCGCCGGCGTCGCCGCCGTCGGCGAGCTGCGGGCCGTCCTCGACGCGATCCCGCCCGAGCCGCTGCCCGCCGCCGCCGTGACGGTCGGGATCGACCGCCCGCGCGACCCGCTCGCGCCCGCGCTGACGGCCGCGCTCGCCGGGCGCGGCTGGGCGGTCGTGGACGCCCCCGGGGACCTGTCGGCGGCCGAGTCGCACGTCGCGCTCGCGGCCGCCGGGGCGCAGGTGATCGTCTCGCTGCGCGGGCCGGGGGAGGCGCCGCTCGGCTTCGCCGTCTGCCCCGTGATCGCCGTCGCCCGCGACCCCGCCCTGTACGCGGCGCTGCGCGACGACTTCGACCTGCCCGACGAGGACGCCGAGCGGACCGTCGCCGACGTCGTCGCCCGGGTCGACGCGACGCTGGCCGGCGAGCCGACCGCCTCCGAGCGGCGCGGCGCGCGCGACTTCGTGCTGCGCCGCCTGGCGATGACGATGTGAGGGACCGATGACCGAGCTGACCGGATACCGCCGCGCGAACGGGACGTGGGGGGTGCGCAACCACCTGCTCGTCCTGCCCGCGCGCACGGCCGCCAACCGGGCCGCCGAGGAGATCGCCGACGCCGTCGAGGGCGCCGTCGCGGTGACGCACGAGTGGGAGGGGGCGCCGGGCGACCCGGACGCCGAGCTCGTCGCGCGCACGCTGACCGGCTTCGCGGCCAACCCGAACGTCGGGGCGGTGCTGCTGGTCGGGATCGACGACGCCGACCGCGCGCTCGCCGGCGCGATCGCCGGCCGCGGCCAGACCGTCCACCTCGTCGCGATGGCCGAGCACGGCGGGACCGCCGGCACGGTCGCGGCCGGGCGCGAGATCGCGGAGCGGCTGCGCGCGGCGATCGCCGACTGGCCCCGCGAGCCGATGCCGATCTCCGCGCTCGCCGTCGGGCTCGAGTGCGGCGGCTCCGACGCGCTGTCGGGCATCACGGCCAACCCGGCGCTGGGGATCGCCAGCGACCGGCTCGTCGCCGCGGGCGCGACGACGATGCTCTCCGAGGTGCCCGAGCTCGTCGGGGCCGAGGAGATCCTGGCCGCGCGCGCGGTGAGCGACGAGGTCGCCCGCCGGATGGTCGCCGTCGTCCACGACTTCGAGCGGGCCGTCGAGGCGCTCGGCGTCGACATCCGCGGCGCCCAGCCGACCCCCGGCAACATCGACGGCGGCCTGACGACGATCGAGGAGAAGTCGCTCGGCGCGGCCAAGAAGGCCGGCAACGCGCCGCTGACCGGCGTCATCGAGTTCGCCGCGCCCGGGCCGCCCGACCCGCCCGGCCTCTACGTCATGGACACCCCGGGCCACGACATCGAGCAGATGGTCGGCCTCGTCGCGGGCGGCTGCCAGATCGTCGCGTTCACGACCGGGCGCGGCACCCCGACCGGCTCGGCGATCGCACCGTGCCTGAAGATCTCGACGAACACCGCGATCTTCGAGCGGATGGCGGGCGACATCGACCTCGACGCGGGGCGGATCCTCACCGGCGAGGAGACGCTGCAGTCGATGGGCGACCGCATCCACGACGCGCTGCTGGCCGTCGCCAACGGCGAGACGACGGCCTCGGAGCGCCGCGGCAACCGGGAGTTCGCGATCCGCCGGACCCACTACTGAGAGGAGCACGCACGCATGGCCGACGACGCGATCGAGCGGCGGCTGCGCCGCCTGGAGGACCTCGAGGAGATCCGCCGGCTGTTCCAGGCCTACCAGAGGGCGCTCGACGCCAAGGACTTCCGCGCGTACGCGTCGCTGTTCGCGCGCGACGGGCAGTTCGTGGCGGGCGACCTGGTCGCCACCGGGCCCGATGAGATCCACGAGCTCGTCGCCGGGATGCCGGCCCAGGGGCTGCTGACCGAGGCGGGCGGGGACGACTTCCACCTCGTCAGCAACGTCGACATCGAGCTCGACGGCGACCGCGCCCGGGCGACGAGCACGTGGAGCTACGTCGTGCGCGGCGAGGGCGACACGCCGCACCTGGCCAAGCTCGGCCACTACGAGGACGAGCTCGTGCGCGAGGACGGCGTCTGGCGCTTCGCCCGGCGGGCGGCCCCGACGGACATCCCGCGCGTCTGATGGCCGTCGACCTCGGGCGCGTCGGCGTCTGGAGCAACCGGCTGCGCTACCACGAGGACCGCGCGGCGGTCGCCGACGCGGCGGCCGAGCTCGACGAGCTCGGCTACGGGGCGCTGTGGCTGCCCGACGTCGGCGGCGACGTCATCGGCGACGTCGAGCACGTCCTCGACGCGACCCGCCGCTGCGCGGTCGCAACCGGGATCCTGAACATCTGGATGCACGAGGCCGAGGCGGTCGCGGCCGGCACGGCGCGGCTCGCGCAGCGCCGCCCGGGGCGGTTCCTGCTCGGCCTCGGCGCCAGCCACGTGTCGGTCGTCGACGCGCAGGAGCCGGGCCGCTACGCGCGCCCGTACTCGGCGATGGTCGCCTACCTCGACGCGCTCGACGCCGCGACCCCGCCGGTCGCGCCCGGCGACCGGATCCTCGCCGCGCTGCGCCCGCGGATGCTCGAGCTGTCGCGCGACCGGGCCGCGGGCGCCCACCCGTATCTCGTCCCGGTCGAGCACACGCGGCGGGCCCGCGAGCTGCTGGGGCCCGGCCCGCTGCTGGCCCCGGAGGTCGGGGTCCTGCTCGACCCCGACGACGGCCCGGCCCGCGCCCGCGAGCACGTCGCCGACTACCTGCGGCTGCCCAACTACGTGCGCCACCTGCGCCACCTCGGCTACGGCGACGAGGACCTGACCGGGACGCCGAGCGAGCGGCTCGCCCGCGACCTCGTCGCCTGGGGGGACGAGGCGGCGATCGCCGCCCGGGTGCGCGAGCACCTCGACGCCGGCGCCGACCACGTCTGCGTCCAGGTCCTCGGCACCGCCGAGCCGCTGCCGCGCGCGGCGTGGCGGCGCCTGGCCGCCGCGCTCCTGTGAGCGCGCCGCGGCGCGGCGCGGCCCCGCGGGGGGGGGGGGCCCCCCCCCGGGGGGGGGGGGGGGG
>JADGIB010000101.1 GCA_019683665.1 Solirubrobacteraceae bacterium | reverse complement strand
GGCAGGGACGTCACGACGTCCGGCGCCTCGCGTGTGCGCTCGGCGTCGTCGATCGCGGCGATCAGGCCGCGCGGCATCCCCGTGCGCAGCAGCGGCGGCGAGAAGACGCGCGGGCTCTCGCCCCCGCAGGCCGGGCAGGCGGCCGCCGCCGGGGCGGTCCCCAGCGGCAGCCGCAGCTCGAACGCCCCGTCGGCCGCGCAGCGGTACTCGTAGGTCGTCACCGCTCAGTTCGCCGACCGCGGGACGGGGATGCCCTGCTCGACCTGGTGCGGCGGGCCGCTCGACGGGCGCACGTCGAAGTCGAAGATCGCCGTCGGGATGTAGACGGTCGCGCACGAGTTCGGGATGTCGACGACGCCCGAGAAGCGGCCCTCGATCGGCGCCGACCCCAGGATCATGTACGCCTGGATGTCGGTGTAGCCGAACGTCATCAGGTAGTCGATCGCGTGGTGGCACGCGCGCTCGTAGCTCAGCTGCGAGTCGAGGTAGCGCTGGCGCCCGGTGTCCTTCTCGACCGACACGCCCGAGAACGCGATCCACTCCGAGTACTGCGGGTCGCGGATGCCCGGCATGAAGATCGCGTTCTCGTAGACGCCGTACTTCTCCATGCCGCCCTTGATGAGGTCGACGTGGAGGTCCATGTAGCCGCCCATCTCGATCGCGCCGCAGAACGTGATCTCGCCGTCGCCCTGCGAGAAGTGCAGGTCCCCGAACGACAGCTTCGCCCCCTCGACGAACACCGGGTAGAAGACGCGCGTCCCCGCCGTCAGGTTCTTGATGTCCTGGTTGCCGCCGTTCTCGCGCGGCGGGGCGGTCCGGGCCGCCTCGCGGGCGATCCGGTCCAGCTCGTCGCCCTGGAGCGTGCCGATGATCGCGCTGTCGGGGTTCGGCGGCAGCGCCAGCGGCGGGACCCGGTCGGGATCGGTCGCGATGAGGTCGGTCTCGCGCTTCGTCCACTTCGCCAGCAGCTCCGCCGACGGCGCGGTCCCCATCAGCCCCGGATGGTGGATGCCGACGTACGAGCACTCGGGGATGTGGCGCGACGTCGCCACGTCGCCGCGGAAGTCCCAGATGACCTTGTAGGCGTCCGGGAAGCGCTCGGTGAGGAAGCCGCCGCCGTTGCTCTTGGCGAACACGCCGGTGTAGCCCCAGCCCATCCCGGCGAACGGGCCCTCGTCGGCGTCGTGGCAGGCGTCGATGTCGAGGATGTCGACGATGAGGAGGTCGCCCGGCTCGGCGCCCTCGACGTGGAACGGGCCGCTGAGCACGTGGACGCCGGCGAGCGGCGCGTTGCGGACGTCGTCGGCCGAGTCGTCGTTGCGGATCGCCCCGTCGAACCACTCGCGGCAGTCGGCGCGGAACACGTCGCCCGGCCGGACGCGCTCGACCGCGGGGACGTCCGGGTGCCAGCGGTTGTGACCGACCTTCGCCTGCTCGGTGAACGTCTTCGTGTTGTCCAGCGGGAACAGGTTCTTCGGCATGCCTCTCCTCCTGTGCGGCCGACGCGGCGACCGCGGTCGATGACACGGTCGGTCAGGCGCCCGCCGAGTAGGCCGTCGACGCGGGCGGCGTCTCGCGCGGCTGCCAGCGCGGGCGCAGCAGCGCCCAGAAGGCGACGAACGAGCCCACCGAGACGATCGCGATGATCCACACGAGCGTGCTCGTCAGCGCGTCCGGGATGTTCAGCAGGACGATCGCCGGGACGAACCCGGTGTAGATCCCCTGCGCCGCGCACCAGGCGCCGGTGAAGCGCGTGAACGACGCCTTCCCGAGAGCGAGCACGACGAAGAACAGGAACCACAGCACCGCCCAGCTCGCCCACAGGACGCCGAGCAGGTCGCCGACCGCGGGGTCGGTGCCGGCCAGCGCGCTGTAGCTCGCGAAGTTCCACCACGCGTACACGACGGCGGCCATCGCGACGAACAGCGAGAACCACCCCAGGCCCGTCCCGTCGAGGTCGAACGCGTTGTTCATCGCGACGTACAGGTACGTGAACCCGAACAGGAACAGGCCCGACGCGCCGACGATCGTCGCCTGGTCGCCGTCCGCGGTGAAGATCAGGTAGCAGGGCGTGACGACCTGGAGGATCCCGACGAACAGGTTCATCGGGATCATCGACGTGCCCTTCACCAGGCCGAACAGCGCCAGCCCGTTCACGAACAGCACGGCGCCGACGTACAGAAGACCCACGGAAGCCACGGAACCCCTCTCGGTCGGGAGCGGATCGATTCAACGGGGGCGCCGGAGAGCGGGTCAAGCCGGGTGAAGCAGCGCTTCCGGCCCGGCGCCGGGGGCGGCCGAGCCCGGACAGCGCCGCTGCACGCCGGCCGCGCCTTGACAGGGGTGCGCGGTCCGCAGTAGGACTGCCCGGGACCGGGCCCGTCCACGGACGCGACGGCAGACGACGGGGGAGAGCGATGGCACCCCACGGACATGGGCCGGAGGACGGGACGGCGTCGACGGGCATCGACGGGCTCGACCGCGCGCTCGGCCGGCTGCTGCGCGGCGACAACGTCGTCTGGGAGCTCGAGAAGCGCGCGTCGCTGGACCCGTTCGTCGAGGCGATCCTGCGGGTGCGCGACCAGTTCGACCTCACGCTCGCGGTGACCGTCGCCGGCGACCCGGCGCCGCTGCGGGCCGCGCATCCCGGCGTCGAGACGCTCGACGCGCGCCGCGGGTCCGGGGTCGAGACGCCGGAGGCGCTCGTGCGCCGGGTGCGCGAGCGGGTCCGCCGCACGCGGCGGGCGCTCGTCCTCGTCGAGTCGCTCGACGCGCTCAGCGCCCGCTGGGGCGACGACGACCACGCGCGGCGGCTGTTCACGCGCCTGTGCCCGCTGCTGCTCGACCTCAACGCGGTCGCCTACTGGTCGCTGACCCCCGGCCGCCACGTCGCGGCGCTGCGCCGGGCGATCGACGCGGTCACCCAGTGCGTCCTCGTCCTCGGCGGCGACCGGCTGCGGATCGCGAAGGCGGAGGGCCGCCCGCCCGGGGTGCAGGGCAGCGTCCTGCACCTGCGCGACGACCACGGGCGCCCGGCGCTCGAGCCGGCGCCGACCGCCGCCCGGCTCGGCGCGGCGCTGCGCGCGGTCCGCATCCAGCGCCACCTCAGCCAGGGCGAGATCGCCGCGCTCGCCGGCGTGTCGGCGAGCGCGATCTCCCAGGCCGAGCGCGGCCGCCGCGGCCTGTCGCTCGACACGCTCCTCGACCTCACCGCCCGCCTCGACATCACGATCGACGAGCTCCTGCGCGGCGAGATCGCGCTCGGCTACCGGCTCTCGCGCGCCGGCGCCGGGCCCCGCAACGGCTCGGCGCGCCTGTCGCCGCTGCTCGACGACCCGGAGGTCGGCCTGCGCGCCCGCCTGTCGCGCCTGGCCCCGCACGAGAGCGTGCGCGTCCCCGCCGGCCACGGCGGCGTCGAGCTCGTCGCGGTCGCCGCCGGGCTCGTGCAGGTGATCCTCCCGACCGGCCGCCCGGTGCTGCGCCGCGGCGAGACGCTGCTCGCCGAGCGCAGCGGGGTCACCGGCTGGCGCAACGTCGGCGACGAGGACGCGATGGTCTTCTGGATCCTGCGCGACGAGGCCGGCCCGCGGCCCTAGGCCCGGCCCGCCGTCCGGCGGGTGCGCGAGCCGCGCACGAACCCGCTGCGCTCCGGGGCGCGGGCCGGGTCGGTGCGCGGGTCCTCGCGGCGCTCGATCGCCCGCTCGACGTCGATCGGGCCGGGCATCCACGGCTCGTCGTCGGGGGCGACGTCGACGTGCTCGTCGCGCTGGCGCGGCGCCTTCGGCGCCTTGCCGCGGATCGTCGCCAGGCCGACCTCGTCGGGGGCGACGCCGGCGCCGGCGCGGCAGCGCCACTCGTCCCCGGGCGTGACGAACGTCGCCGCCAGGCAGTGGCCCATCGCGACCTGGCCGACCTCGTTGGGATGGAACGACTCCTGCTTGTCGCCCTGGAGGACGCCGAGGCTGATGTAGCGCGCCCACTCGAGGTGCATCGGCGCCGCGTACCCGCCGGTCACCGCCGTGGACGCGCACGCCTCGTGGCCGTCGAACAGGTCGCGCAGGTCGAGGAACTCGACGTCCTCGGCCTGGGCGACCGCGCGCAGGTTGTCGGCGATCCGGTTGACCATCACCTCGCGGGCGAAGTCGAGGTCCTCGTCCCACAGCGGGCAGCCCGCGTTCAGGCGGGCGACGCCGGTCTCCGGGTGGCGCATCCGGCGCGCGACCGGCACCGGCGACGGGTAGCTCTGCAGGACGAAGCGGTAGTCGTCGCGGTCGTAGCCGGCGGCGCGCATCGTCGCGCGCAGGTCGTCGATGACGCGGCGGACGTTGCTCATCGCGCCCGGCAGCCGCTTCTCCAGCAGCGCGCCCTGCTCGGCGTGGCAGGTCCGCCTGCTCCAGCGCGTGCTGAGGATGTAGGCCTGCACGCAGGCGGCGACGCCGTCGCCGAAGCCGAGGTCGTTGCCGCCGATCGACAGGACGATCGCCCGCACGTCGGCCTCGGCGGCGACGCGCGCGAGCTGGTCGGCCTGCGGCGCCTCGCCCTTGAACGCCTGCCCGCCGGAGCGGGCGCGCAGGACGTTGATCGTCTCCGCCCCGCTGCAGGCGAGGTTGACCGGCGTCAGGCCGAGCCGCGCGGCGGCGACGCGGACCTCGGCGACGTCGGAGCGGTGGCAGCCGTTGCCGCGCGAGCCGTCGATGTAGACCTTGGCCGGGTTGTAGCGGAACCAGCCCTCGTAGGCGCGGTCGGTCCCCTCACGGCTGAACGTGCTGTCGGCGCTGTTGCCGTGCCAGCGGCCGGCCTCGCCGGAGATGTAGCTGTCGCCGAGCGTGACGAGGGTCGGCGTTCCGGAGCCGGGGGCGGCCCCGGCGGGCGGGACGAGCGCGGCGGGCGCGACGAGCGCCGCCGCGAGCAGGGCGAGCTTTCTGCGCACCCGCCCATATATAGATGAGACCGGCCGTCTCGGGGACCGGTTCTTCGTCTAGCGGCTGTTCGCGCCGTCGGTGCGTCGCAGGCCGAGGATCGACAGCAGGAACGACGAGAAGATCACCTGCAGGCCGATGATGATGAGCGTCGCGCCGACGAGCGCGGCCCGCTCGTTGCCGAGCTCGCCGAAGCCGCCGCCGATCCACGGCACGAGGATGATCCCGACGATGACGACGCCGACGAGCAGCGTCGCGCACCCGAGCAGGAGGCCGTGCTCGAGCCGGAAGCGGGCGCGCATCCGGTCGAACCACGGGTCCTTCTCGCCCATGAAGTACGTGCCGTAGGCGTGCGCGCACAGGCCGAGCGACAGGACCTGCGTGCCGGCGATGAGCAGCAGCGAGGCGCCGATCAGCGCGTGCATCTGCCAGTCGCGGCCGAACAGCGGGATCTGCGCGAGGACGAGCAGCGCGAGGATCAGGCCCAGGCCGAACAGGAACAGGCCCGGGATGACGAACAGGTGCGTCGGCGAGTGGACGAGCAGGAAGCGCAGGTGGCGCCAGCCGTCGCGGAAGCTCGACAGCTTCGACTCGCCGCCGCGCGGGTGGTACTCGATCGGGAACTCGGTGATCACGAGGTTCTCCTTCGAGGCCCGGATCACCATCTCGGAGGCGAACTCCATCCCGGTCGTGCGCAGGTCGAGGATCGGCAGGATGTCGCGCCGGAAGCCGCGCATCCCGCAGTGCGCGTCGGACACGCCGGTGCGGAAGAAGAGGTTGAGGATGCCGGTCAGCACCGGGTTGCCGACGTAGCGGTGCAGCCACGGCATCGCGCCCGGGTGGATGTTGTCCATCCGGTCGCCCATGACGAGCTGGGCGCCCTTGTCGAGCTCGGCGACGAACCGCGGGATCTCGTTGAAGTCGTACGTGAGGTCGGCGTCGCCCATGACGATGTACTCGCCGCGGGCGGCGGCGAACCCGGCCATGTACGCCGAGCCGTAGCCGCGGCGCGGCTCGTGCACCACCCGCGCGCCGGCGGCGGCCGCCAGCTCGGCCGAGCCGTCGTCGGAGTCGTTGTCGGCGACGATCACCTCGCCGGAGATCCCGTTGCGGTCCAGCGCCTCGCGGGCGCGCCGCACGCACTCCTCGATGTTCTCGGCCTCGTTGAGGCACGGGATCACGACCGACACGCGCGGCGTCTGCACCGCGTCGTCCGGAGACCGCGTCGCGGGTGTCTCGATCGTGCTCATCCGTAATCCAGTGAACGCGCGGCGACGGCGAATGTCGCGCGCAATGCCCCTGGCGCGCCCGACACTGTAGTGGCTGGCGCGGCTAGCCTCCGGCGCGTCGATGACGCTCGAGCACGCCACGGCCGGGGAGGCGCCGCCCGGCCCGACGCCGAGGGCCTCCGTCCTGACCGCGGTGCGCGCCGTCCCGCGCCCCCTCGCCGCGCTGCTCGCAGCCGCCACCGTCCTGTCCGTCGCCTGGGCGCTGTTCACCCCGGCGCTGCAGGGCGCCGACGAGACCGGCCACGTCGCCTACGTCCAGCACCTGGCCGAGACCGGCGACGGGCCGAGCGTCGGCCTGACCGGCGGCCGCGCCGAGTCCCAGGAGCTGCGGGCGTTCATCCGCTGGCACAACCTCGAGCCGCTGACCGGGGTCGACACGGCGCGCCCCGGCTGGTCGCAGGTCGAGCGCGACGCGTGGGACCGCGTCGAGGGCGACCTGCGCCGCGACGACGGCGCCGGGCCGAACCCGGTCGGCCAGAACCCGCCGCTCTACTACGCCTACGAGGCGGTCGCCTACACGGTCGCGAGCGGGTTCTCGCTGCCGGCCCGGCTGCTGGCGATGCGCCTGGCGAACCTGCCGCTGCTGTGGGTGACGATCGTCTGCGCCTGGCTGGCGATCGGCGAGCTGTTCCGCCGCCGGCCCGCGCCCCGCTTCGCCCAGACCGTCGGCACCGGCGCCGTCGCGCTGCTGCCGATGGCGACGTTCATGTCCGGGATCGTCAACCCGGACAACCTGCTCATGGCGACGTCGACCGCCGCCGTCGCGCTCGCGCTCGCCGCGCTGCGGCTCGGCCCGCGGCCCGCGGTCCTCGCCGGCCTCGGCGCGCTCGCCGGGATCGGCGTCCTCGCCCACGGCCGCGGCCTCGCACTCGTCCCCGCCGTGCTCGTCGCCGGCGCGCTCGCCCTGTGGCGCGGCCGCGGCAGCCCGGTCCCGGTCCGCGCCCGGGCGCTCGGGGCGGCGGCCGGGATCGCGCTCATCGCCGTCGCGGTCGTCGCCGCCGGCGCCTACTCGAACGCGCACGCGGGCGACACGAGCCTCACCGGGGAGCTGACCGGCTCGAGCGAGAGCGGCCTCAACGACCTCAGCGGCTTCGTCGAGTACGTCTGGCAGTTCTACTTCTCGCCGATGACGAACATGACCCCCGCCCCCGGCGAGGGCCTGTTCGGCTACCGCCAGCTGTTCGTCGAGCAGTTCCTGACCGGCGCGTTCGCGTCGCTGGAGGTCAAGTACCCGGACGCGGTCTACCGGCTCATGCAGGTCCTCCAGGGCCTCGGCCTCGTCGTGCTCATCGGGGCGGTCGCCCGCCGCTGGGAGGTCGTGCGCGCCCACCTCGCCCAGGTCGCGGTGCTCGCCGCCTTCCTCCTCTCGCTCATGGCGCTCCTGCACCTCGCCGCCTGGCAGGACCTCAACGGGCCGGAGGCGGCGCACCTGCTGGCCGGCCGCTACCTGCTGCCGGTCGTCGCCGTGCTCGGGGCGACCGTCGCCTTCGTCGTCGACGTGCTCCCCGGCCGCGTGCGCGCCGGGCTGGGCGCCGGGATCCTCGCGCTGGCGGCCGCGCTGTCGGTCGGCGGCGTCGCGCTCACGGTGGTGCGGTTCGATGCGTAGGGTCGCGATCGTCGTCATGGCCGCGGTCCTGCTCGTCGCCGCGCTCGCGCTCGGGCGCCTGGCCGTGCGCGACCGCCCGGCGCTCGAGTTCGTCGCCACCCCGCCGCCGATCCTCGAGGCGACGCCGATCGAGCTGCGCCGCGGCGCGGCGGCCTGCCAGCAGGACGTCGTGCTGACGCCGCGGTCGCGGGTGATCCGCACGTGGAGCGGGTCGCCGACCCCCGACGTGCCGCGCCTGCGGGTGACCGCCCGGGCCGACGGCTGGTCGACGACCGCCCTGTCGCCCGAGCGCACCGACCTGCCCGGCGGCGGCGCCGACGGCGTCTACGACACGCGCATCGAGCCGCCGCCGCGGGAGGTGCTGGCGACCGTGTGCGTCCAGAGCGCCGAGCCGGGGCGGACGGCGATCCTCGCCGGCTCCGAGGAGCCGCGCGTGAAGACGCGCAGCCCGACCCGCGTCGACGGGCGCGAGATCGACGCCCGGATGGGGCTCGCCGTCCTCACCGGCGGGCCGCGCTCGCCCCTCTCGCACGCCCGCGAGGTGCTCGAGCGCGCCGCCGCGTTCTGGCCGGCGCCGGCCGGCTGGCTGTCGCTCGGGCTGCTGCTCGCGGTCGTCGCGGTCGGCGTCCCGGCCGCGGCCGTCTACGCCGTCCTGCGGTCCCTGCGCGAGGAGACCGGCGAGTAGCCGGCCACTACCCTCTCCCCGCCCGCGATGCGCATCTGCCTCGTCTACGACTGCATCTACCCGCACACGATCGGCGGGGCGGAGCGCTGGTACCGCAACCTGGGCGAGCGCCTGGCCGAGGCCGGCCACGAGGTGACCTACCTGACGCGCCGCCAGTGGCCGAAGGGCGAGGACGCCGGCGTGCCCGGCGTGAACGTCATCGCCGTGACCCCGGCGATGGCGCTCTACACCGAGGGCGGGCGGCGCCGGATCCTGCCCCCGATCGTCTTCGGGCTCGGCGTCCTCTGGCACCTGCTCGTCCACGGCCGCCGCTACGACATCGTCCACACGGCGGCGTTCCCGTACTTCAGCGTCATCGCCGCCGCCGTCGCCCGCCGCGTCCACGGCTTCTCGCTGTTCGTCGACTGGCACGAGGTGTGGACGCGCGCCTACTGGACCGAGTACCTCGGGCGCGTGCAGGGCTTCGTCGGCTGGGCGGTCCAGCGGCTGTGCCTGAAGATCCGCCAGCGCGCGTTCTGCTTCGCGCGGATGACGGCCGAGCGCTGCCGCGAGGAGGGCATCCGCGACCCGGTCACCGTCCTCAGCGGCCTCTACACCGGCTCGCACACGCAGAGCGAGGTGACCGAGTCGATCCCGCTCGTCATGTTCGCCGGGCGCCACATCCCCGAGAAGCGCGTCCCCGACCTCGTCCCGGCGATCGAGCGCGCCCGTGAGCGGCTGCCGGAGCTGCGCTGCGTCATCTTCGGCGACGGGCCCGAGCGCGGGAAGGTCCAGCGCCTCGTGCGCGAGCGCGGGCTGGAGGACGTCATCGAGCTGCCCGGGTTCGTCGACGGCGAGCGGATCGACGAGACGATGGCGCACGCGCTCTGCATGGTCCTGCCGTCGCGCCGCGAGGGCTACGGGATGGTCGTCGTCGAGGCCGCCTCGTGGGGGACGCCGAGCGTCGTCGTCGCCGACCCCGACAACGCCGCGACCGAGCTCGTCGACGACGGCGAGAACGGGATCGTCGCCCCCTCGACCTCGCCCGAGGACCTCGCCGCCGCGATCCTCGAGATCCACGAGCAGGGCCGGGCGCTGCGCGAGTCGACGGCGAACTGGTTCCGGCGCAACGCGCCGCGGGTCGCGCTCGCGCGGTCGGTCGAGCAGGTCGCCGAGATCTACGCGCGGCGCCGATGAGGGTCAGCGTCCTCATCGGCGCGTACAACAGCGCGGCGACCCTGCGCCGCGCGATCGACGCGATCCTCGGGCAGACGGTCGCCGACCTGGAGCTGATCGTCGTCGACGACGGGTCCTCCGACGACTCGGCCGCGATCGCCCGCGCGACCGGCGACCCGCGCGTGCGGGTGCTGGAGATGGGCCGCAACGTCGGGATCGCCCGGTCGCTGAACGCCGGGATCGAGGCCGCGCGCGCCCCGATCGTCGCCGTCCAGGACGCCGACGACTGGTCGGAGCCGCACCGGCTGGAGCGCCAGCTCGAGGCGCTGCGCGCGTCGCCGGCGGTCGCGGTCGTCGGCAGCCGGATGCGCGAGGTCGACGCCGAGGGCCGCGAGCTCGTCCCGCGCACCTCGTTCGCGGCCGGGGACGTGCGCCCGGTGCTCATGCGCTTCAACCCGATCCCGAACGGCTGCGCGGCGTTCCGGCGCGACGCCGTCCTCGCCGTCGGCGGCTACGACCCGCGCTACCGCTACGCGACCGAGTACGACCTGTGGCTGAGGCTCGCCGAGCGCTGGGAGGTCCGCGCCCTCGACGAGGTCCTCGCGACCCGGGTCATGGGCGGCGCGAACGTCGCGGCGCGGGCCGAGCGGGCGCAGACCCGGGAGGCGGTCGTGATCCGGCTGCGCGCCCTGCGCCGGCGGCGGACGCTGCGCGGCGCGACCGGCCTCGCCGCGCCGCTGCTGTCGCTGGCGACGCCGACGGCGCTCAAGCGCGCGCGCCGGCGCCGGCTCGGCCAGGCCCCCTGACGACGATTCGCCGCCGCGCCCGGCGGGCAGACCGCAGCGGAATCGGCGACACGAACAGGGAGGTGCATCATGCGGCTGGGACTCGCGCTCCTGCGCTGGCTCGTCGGCGGGCTGTTCATGGCCCACGGCGCGCAGAAGCTCTTCGGCGCGTTCGGCGGCAACGGGCTGGAGGCGACCGGGCGGTTCTTCGAGGAGCACCTGCAGCTCGCGCCCGGGAAGCGCAACGCGCTCGCGGCCGGGCTGTCGGAGCTCGGCGGCGGCGCCGCGCTCGCGGCCGGGGTCGCGACGCCCGCGGCGGCGACGGCGCTGACGGGCACGATGACGACGGCGATCTGGACCGTCCACAAGGACAAGGGCGTCTTCAACGCCGACGGCGGCTACGAGTTCAACCTCGTCCTCATCGCCGCGCTGGCCGTCCTCGTCGACGAGGGGCCGGGGATGCTCGCGCTCGGGCGCCGCGAGGGGCACGGGCCGCTCGTCGCGCTGGCCGCGGTCGGCGCGGGGGCGGCCGGCGCGTTCGGGGCGATGGCGCTGGGCCGCCGCGAGCACGCCGAGCGGCAGGTGCCGCCCGGCGGCGGGCGCCGCCCCGAGGACGGCGCCGGGCCGGTCACCGGCTACGGCAGCGGCGAGCCGGCGGCGACCGCCGCGTAGATCGCGCCCATCCGCTGCAGGAAGCGCGGCACCGAGAACCGCGAGGCGGCCCGGGCCCGGGCCGCCTCCGCCAGGCGGGCGCGCTCGGCGGGGTCGGCGGCCAGGCGGGCG
>JADGIB010000100.1 GCA_019683665.1 Solirubrobacteraceae bacterium | reverse complement strand
GGGTCTTGGGCTGGTCTTTGTGTATAGTGGCCTGGCCGGGGCGGGGGGGGGGGGCGGGTCAGCCGCTGTCGGGCCGGTTGCCGAGCGTCGCCTCGACGGTCTTGCGGACGCCGTCGCGGACGAAGGTGATCTTCACCTTGTCGCCGGGCTTCCTGGCCGAGATCGCCTCGGCGACCTCGTCGCTGGACGTGATCTCCTTGCCGTCGATCGCGACGATGATGTCGCCGCCGAGCTGGACGGACTCGCCGGTCGCCAGCTGGGCCGAGATCCCGCCGGCGCGCAGGCCCGCCTTGTCGGCGGCCGAGCCCTGCTCGACGGTCTGGATCAGCGCGCCGCGCTTGACCGGCAGGCCGGCGCCGGCCAGCGAGCCGTCGATCGTCCGCGAGCTGACGCCGAGGTAGGCGCGCTCGACCGGCTTGCCCTGCTTCAGCGCCGGGAGCACCTCCTGGGCGGTCTCGATCGGGACGGCGAAGCCGATGCCGACGTTGCCGCCGCCCGAGGTGGCGATCTGGGAGTTGATGCCGATGACGTGGCCGGCGGCGTCGAGGAGCGGGCCGCCGCTGTTGCCCGGGTTGATCGCGGCGTCGGTCTGGATGACGTCGCGGATCGCGAAGCCGTTCGGCGCGGTGATCTGGCGCTGCAGCGCCGACACGACGCCGGTCGTCAGCGTCCGGTCCAGGCCGAACGGGTTGCCGATCGCCAGCACCGGGTCGCCGACCTTCAGGTCCTTGCTGGAGCCGAACGGGATCGGGTGCAGGTCCAGGCCGTCGGGGTCGACGCGCAGCAGCGCGAGGTCGGTCGAGACGTCCTTGCCGACGATGCGCGCGTCGACGGTGCGGTCGTCGTCGAACTGGACGGTGACCTTCACCGCCCCGTCGACGACGTGGGCGTTCGTGAGGATGTCGCCGTCCTCGTCGATCACGAAGCCGGAGCCGGTCGCCTCGCCCTGCTGGGGCTGGAGGCCGAACGGCGACTCGGACTCGCCGACGATCTGCGCCCGGATGAACACGACGCCGGGCGCGTACTGCTCGTAGATCTCGGCCGCGGTGAGCACCTCGTCGTCGCCGGGACGCGCCGACGTGTCCCCCGCGGTCTCGGTCTGCGCGGTGAGCGGCGCCTGGCGGACGACCGTGGTGATCGTGCGCTCGTCCCCGTCGCCGACCCCCAGCAGCAGGGCGACGCCGGCGACCAGCGCGCCGCCGAGCAGCCCGGACAGGAACGGGAGTGCCTTCTTCATGGAGCCTGATGCTGGAGCCTGCGCCTCAAGGGCGCCTGAAGCGGGGCGAAATGATGCCCCAACGCGAGCTGAGAGCTCCCTGTGAGCCGCCTCAGGTCAGCTCGTCGCCCGACTCGGCCGCGCCGCACAGCTCGCGCAGCGCCGCCTCCGGGTCCTCGGCGCGCATGAGCCGCTCGCCGATGAGCACCGCGTCGACGCCGACCCGCTCGAGCTCGTCGATCTGGTCGCGCGTGTACAGCCCCGACTCGGAGACGACGATCTTGCCCGCCGGCACGTCCGACAGCAGCTCGAACGTCCGGTTCAGGTCGACGGTGAAGTCGGTGAGGTCGCGGTTGTTGATGCCGATCACGTCGGCGTCGATCTCGAGCGCCGACTCCAGCTCGCGCTCGTCGTGGACCTCGACGAGCACGTCGAGGTCGATCGCGCGCGCCTCCTGGTAGAGGCGCGCGAGGTCGTCGAACTCGAGGGCGGCGACGATGAGCAGGAGCGCGTCGGCGCCCGCGGCCGCGGTCTCGTAGACCTGGTACGGGTCGACGATGAAGTCCTTGCGCAGGATCGGCAGGTCGGTGACGGCCCGGGCGGTGCGCAGGTCGTCGAGCGACCCGTCGAAGTTGTGGCGCTCGGTGAGGACCGACAGCGCCGCGGCCCCGCCCCGCTCGTAGGCGGTGACGATCTCCTCGACGGTCGAGCCCTCGCGGATCGGGCCCGCCGACGGGGAGCGGCGCTTGTGCTCGGCGATGATCGACACGCCCGGCCCGGTCAGGGCCTCCGAGAACGGCCGGTCCTGGTCCTCCCCGCGCTGGGCCAGCGCCGCCTCCAGCTCGGCCAGCGGAACCTCGCTGCGACGCCGATCGACGTCGTGGCGGGTGGACTCGACGATGCGCGACAGGACGCTCATGGCAATGCGGGTCAGGAGACGGGAGCGAGGGCGTGGGTCAGCTCGACGTAGCGGTCCAGCGTCTCGCGCGCGGCGCCCGAGTCGATCGCCTCGCCGGCGCGGGCGACGCCCTCGGCGATCGATCCGGCGCGGCCGGCCACGTAGATCGCGGCGCCCGCGTTGAGGACGGCGAGGTCGCGGCGCGGGCCGCGCTCCCCGTCGAGGACGGCGCGCGTGATCGCGGCGTTCTCCTCCGGCGTCGAGCCGGCGACCTCCTCGAAGGCGGCGGTGGGAAGGCCGACGTCGGCCGGGGCGAACGTGGAGGTCCGCAGCTCCGAGCCCTCCACCTCGACCACGCGTGTCACTCCGGACGTGCTCATCTCGTCGAGGCCATCCTCGCTGGACACTAGCAGCGCGCGGTCCGTCCCCAGGCGGGCGAGCGCGCCGCCCATCCGCTCGAGGTAGGCGGGGTCGGAGACGCCGATGAGCTGGCGGCGCGCGCCGGCCGGGTTCGTCAGCGGGCCGAGGAGGTTGAAGACCGTGCGGACCGCCAGCTCCTTGCGGACCGGGACGACGTAGCGGGTCGCCTGGTGGTGGGCGGGCGCGAACAGGAAGCCGAAGCCGACCTCGTCGATGCAGCGCGCCACGGCGCCGGCGTCGAGGTCGATGCGGGCGCCGAGCGCCTCGAGCACGTCGGCCGAGCCCGACAGCGACGTCGCCGAGCGGTTGCCGTGCTTGGCGACCGCGCACCCGGCGCCGGCGGCGATGAGCGCCGCGGTCGTCGACACGTTGAACGTGCGGCGGCCGCCGCCGGTCCCGCACGTGTCGATGACGTCGTCGCGCTCGCAGCGCACCGGGGTGGCGAGCTCGCGCATCGTCCGCGCCAGGCCGGCGAGCTCCTCCTCGGTCTCCCCCTTCGCCCGCAGCGCGATGAGGAAGGCCGAGATCTGCACCTCGCCGGCGTCGCCGGACATGATCGTGGCGAGGACCTCGGCGGTCTCGTCGACGGAGAGGTCGCGGCCGGAGGCGACCGCGTCGATGGCGGCGGTCAGGACGGGATGCGGCACAGGAAGTTCTGGAGGATGCGCTTGCCCTCGTCGGTCAGGACCGACTCGGGATGGAACTGGACGCCCTCGGCGGGCAGCTCGCGGTGGCGGATGCCCATGACGACCCCGCCGCCGGTGGCGCTGACCTCGAGCTCGTCGGGGAGCGTGTCCGGGTCCACGACGAGCGAGTGGTAGCGCCCGACGGTCAGGGGCGTCGGGACGCCCGCGAAGATCGTGCGGCCGTCGTGCTCGATCTCGCACGTCTTGCCGTGGACGGGCTCGTGGCGGACCACCCTCGCCCCGTAGGCCTGCCCGAGCGACTGGTGGCCGAGGCAGACGCCGAGCGTCGGCACCCCGGCCTCCGGGAAGCGGCGGACGACCTCGAGCGACACGCCCGCCTCGTTCGGCGTGCACGGGCCCGGGGAGACGACGACGCGGTCGGCTCCCCGCTCGAGCAGCTCGTCCACGGTCGCGCGGTCGTTGCGGACGACGTCGACCTCGGCGCCGAGCTCGCCGAGGTACTGGACGAGGTTGTAGGTGAACGAGTCGTAGTTGTCGACGACGAGGACCTTGGTCATCGGCCGTCCCGCTCCTTCCACGCGCCGCGGGCGCGAGCCCCCGGGCGGGCATCCGCGGTGGGACGCGGGCTCCCAGGCGAGGGTCTCACGCCCAGTCCTCCTGCGCGCACGCGAGCGCGATCGCCTGGCGGACCGCCCGCGACTTCGCCTCCGACTCGCGGAACTCGTAGTCGGGCCGGGCGTCGGCGACGGTGCCGCCGCCGGCCTGCACGTGGACGACGCCGTCCTTGATGACGGCGGTGCGGATGTGGATGCAGGTGTCCAGATCGCCGGTGTAGCTGAGGTAGCCGATGGCGCCACCGTAGCCGCCGCGCTTGACGGGCTCCAGCTCGTCGATGATCTGCATCGCCCGGACCTTCGGCGCGCCCGACAGCGTCCCGGCGGGCAGGACCGACCGCAGCGCGTCCATCGCCCCCACCCCGTCGCGCAGCGTGCCCGACACGCTGGAGACGATGTGCATGACGTGCGAGTAGGTCTCGACGGCCATGAACTCGTCGACGCGGACGCTGCCGTACTCGCACACGCGCCCGAGGTCGTTGCGGCCGAGGTCGACGAGCATGACGTGCTCGGCGCGCTCCTTCTCGTCGGCGAGCAGCTCGGCGGCGATCCGCTCGTCCTCCTCGAGGTCGCCGCCGCGCGGCCGGGTGCCCGCGATCGGCCGGGTCGAGACGCGCCGCCCGCTGACGGTCAGCAGCGGCTCGGGCGAGGCGCCGGCGACCTGGAAGTCGCCGAAGTCGAGGAAGTACATGTACGGCGACGGGTTGACCGCCCGCAGCCCCCGGTAGATCGAGAACGGCTCCTTGGCGACCGGCGCGCTCCAGCGCTGCGACGGGACCGCCTGGAAGATGTCGCCCGCGTGGCAGTACTCGACGATCCGGGCGACGTTCTCCTCGAACCGCTCGCGCGTCATGTTCGGCTCCCACCGCGGCTCGGGCAGCGCGCGGGGCTCGCCGCGCGGCGGCGGCACCGGCCCGCGCAGCCGCTCGCGGACCTCGTCGATGACGCCCGGGTCGCCCATCGCGACGACGGTGATCGTGTGCTTGAGGTGGTCGAAGGCGACGAGCGCGTCGGAGAGCATGAGCGCCATGTCCGGCAGCCCGATCGGGTCCGGGTTCGGCGGCCCGAGCGGCTCGACCGTGCGCACGAGGTCGTAGCCGAAGTAGCCGACCGCGCCGCCCGCGAACGGCGGCAGGTCCGGGTCCGGGGCCAGGCGGGTCCGGCCGACCTCCTCGGCGGCGAGCGCGTACGGGTCGCCCGGGTCCC
The DNA here is from genome assembly GCA_019683665.1 of Solirubrobacteraceae bacterium. GTDB lineage: Bacteria > Actinomycetota > Thermoleophilia > Solirubrobacterales > Solirubrobacteraceae > Capillimicrobium. The sequence goes on along the minus strand of JADGIB010000100.1, from coordinate 6,298 downwards.
CCAGCGACCAGCGCAGGACCTTGCTCGGCCGGAAGCCGATGAACGACCAGCGCCCCACCCGCTGGCCCTGCTCGGCCGACTCCAGCAGGAAGGCGGGGCCGTCGCCGCGCAGCTTCAGGAAGGCGGAGACCGGCGTCTCGCAGTCGGCGATGAACGTGTGCGTGGCGGCGACCCGCTCAGCGGCGGCGGCCATTGAGCACCTCGCAGGCGTCGCCGAGCGCGCGGTCGCGCCCGGCCAGCAGCACGGTCAGGTGGAAGAGGACGTCGGCGGCCTCCTCGTCGACGCGCTCGTCGCTCTCCTCGCGGGCGGCGCGGACGACCTCCTCGGCCTCCTCCTCGACCTTCGCGCCGCGCAGCGCCGCGTCGTCGAGCAGCCGCGCGACGTAGGAGCCCTCGGGGCGCTCGGCCCGCCGCCGGGCGATCGTGCGCTCGAGCGCGGGAAGCGCCTCGAACGGCGCGGGCGCGAGGTCGCCCCGGTGGAAGCAGGTGCGCTCGCCGGTGTGGCAGGCCGGCCCGGCGGGCTCGACGAGCGCGAGGACCGCGTCGCCGTCGCAGTCGAGCCGCAGCGCCTTCACCGCCTGGGTGTTGCCCGACGTCGCCCCCTTGTGCCACAGCTCGCCCCGCGACCGGCTCCACAGGTGCAGCTCGCCGGTCTGCTGGGTGCGCTCGAGCGCGAGCCGGTTCATGTACGCCAGCGTGAGGACCTCGCCGCTGCGCCAGTCCTGGATCACGCACGGGACGAGTCCGTCGGCGTCGAAGGCGATCTGGGCGGGGTCGAGCATCCGGCGATGATAGGCGGCGCGGCGCGCGATCCTACGCGGTCGGGCCGCGGAGCGCGACGGCGGTCACGTCCGCGTCAGCGCTCCGTCGATGAGCGGGTCGAGCTCGTCGACCGGCAGCGGGCGGCCGAGCAGGTACCCCTGGCCGCGCGGGCAGCCGGTCTCGGCCAGGAACTCGCGCTGGGCGTCGGTCTCGACGCCCTCGGCGACGGCCTCCATCGCGAGCGCGTCGATGAGCTGGAGCATCGCCCGGACGATCGCCGACCCCTCCCTCGAGTCGGGCACGCCGGCCAGGAACGAGCGGTCGATCTTCACGACCTGGACGGGCAGGTCGCGCAGGCGCCCCAGCGACGACCAGCCGGCGCCGAAGTCGTCGATCGCCAGCCGCAGCCCGGTCTCGTGCAGCTCGCGCAGGAGCGGGACGGCGCGGCCGTCGTCGTGCAGGGCGAGCGACTCGGTGATCTCGACGGTGACGCCGGACAGGTCCATGCCGCCGTAGCCGAGGCGCCCGACGAGGTCGGCGACGAACCCGCGCTGGGCCATCTGGCGCGGCGAGACGTTCAGGTGGACGTCCGGCTCCCAGCCCGCCTCGCGCCAGGCCAGCCGCTGCTCGCAGACCGCCTCGGCCACCCACGAGCCGAGCCGGCCGATGAGGCCGGTCTCCTCGGCGAACGGGACGAACTCGTCGGGCAGCAGGACGCCGCGGTCGGGGTCGCGCCAGCGCACGAGCGCCTCGACGCCGACGATCCGCAGGTCGTCGAGCGCGACGATCGGCTGCCAGTGCAGAACGAGCTCGTGCTCGGTGATCGCCCGCCGCAGCCGCGTCGACAGCGACAGGCGCTCGATCGGGCGGCTCGGGTTCTCGGCGTAGATGACGATCTCGCTCGGGCCGCCGGACTTCGCCTGGTACATCGCGGCGTCGGCGTGCTTGAGGAGCGCCTCGGCGTCCTCGGCGTCGCGCGGGTAGAGCGAGATCCCGATCGAGGTGCCGACGTGGAACTCGGCGCCGGCGATCCGGAACGGGTCGGTGAGCGCGCCCCGCAGCGAGACCGCCGCCGCCCGCGCCGCCGACTCGGCGTCCTCGCGCGGCAGGTCCGACAGGAGGACGAGGAACTCGTCGCCGCCCTGGCGCACGAGCAGGTCGCTGGCCCGGGTGCGGCGCTTCAGCTCGGCCGCGACGCGGCACAGCAGCTCGTCGCCGGCGGCGTGGCCGAGCGAGTCGTTGACGAGCTTGAAGTCGTCGAGGTCGAGGTAGAGCAGCGCGACCGCGGTGCCGTTGCGCCGGGCGCGGGCGAGCGCGAGGTGGAGGTGCTCGCGCAGGAGCGCCCGGTTCGGCAGCCCGGTGAGCGGGTCGTGGTAGGCGAGGTGGGCGATCTGCTCCTCGGCGCGGCGGCGCTCGGTGACGTCGATGCCGGAGCTCATCGTCGCCGTCACCCGCCCGGCGTCGTCGCGCACGAGCGTGTGGTGGAAGCGCATGAGCCGGATCTCGCCGTAGGCGGTGAGGACCGGCACCTCGACCCCGTCGGGCGGGTCCTCGCGGCCGGCGAACCGCTCCGCGAACCGGGCCCGGCGGCGGGCGCGCTCCTCGGCGGGCACGCAGGTCTCGAACCAGTCGCAGCCGAGCAGCGCCCCGTCCGGGTAGCCGAGCATCTGGTGGCCGGCGCGGTTGAGCAACGAGACGCGGCCGTCGCGGTCGAGGACGAGGACGACCATCCCGGCGAGGTCGAGGTAGCGGCGGGCTCGGTCGCGCTCCTCGCGGACGTCCTCCTCGGCCCGCCGCTGCGCGGTGATGTCCATGACGACGCCCTGGACGAACAGCGGCCGGCCGCCGTCGTCGCGGACGATCTCGTCGCGGTCGGAGACCCACAGCGTGCGCCCGTCCTTGGCGATCATGCGGTAGACGAGCTGGTCGCCGGTCTGGTTGGCGTAGGCGTCGGTCTCGGCCCGCTTGACCCGCTCGCGGTCGTCGGGGTGGACGAGCTCGTCCCACAGCTCGGGCTGCTCGACGAACGCCTCGGGCGGGTGGCCGAGGAGGTCCTCGACCTGCGGGCTGACGTATCGCAGCGGGTAGCCCTCGGCGTACTCGCACACGTACACGACGGCCGGGATCCGCTCGACGAGCTCGCGGTAGCGCAGCTCGGCGGCGGCGAGGTCGTCGATGACGCGCCCGTAGCGGGTGCGGGTCGCGGCGAGCTCGTCGGCGAGCTCGTGCTCGCGGCTGACGTCGCGCAGGACGGCAACGACGTGGGTGCGGGTCCCGTCGGCGCCGAACAGCGGCGTGAACGCGACCTCGGCCAGGAACGTCGAGCCGTCCGCGCGGCCGGCGGGGACGACGCCGCTCCAGGGCGCCCCGACGCGCAGCGCCGCCTCCAGGTCGGCGCGGGCGCGGCGGTCGGCGCCGGCGGCGACGAGATCGGCGACCGGGCGCCCGAGGAGGCCGGCGGGCGCGTGGCCGGTGAGGGCGCCGAGCGCCGGGTTGACGTGGACGAGCGGCAGCCCGGGGCGGCCGGCGTCGGCGATCGCGATCGCCCCCGCCGCCGCCTCCAGCGCGCGCAGCGCGGTGTCGGGCGCGACCGTCTCGCTCATGACGCGCCGCCGCCGGCCGGGGACATGGGACGCCGCTGGCTCACGCGCCGGAACGGTACCGGCGGGACCCGACGGCGGGACGGCACCCCCGGCGCCCGCCGGGCCACCCGCCCGGCCGCGGCGGGCGGATCGGCCGCGCTACTCGATCCCGAGGCGGTCGAGGAGCCCCTCGTCGGCGCGCCAGGAGCGGCGCACGCGGACCGACAGGTCGAGGTGGACGCGGGCGCCGAGCTCGCGCTCCAGCTCGCGCCGGGCGGCGGTGCCGATCGCCTTGATCATCCGCCCGCCGGCCCCGATGACGATGCCCTTCTGCGACTCGGCCTCGACCCAGATGAGCGCGCGCACGAGCGCGAGGTCGGGCTTGGGCCACTCGAGGTCCTCGATGACGACCTCGACCGCGTGCGGCACCTCCTGGAACGTCCGCCGCAGCACCTGCTCGCGGATGAGCTCGGCGAGCAGGACCTCGCGCGGCTGGTCGGTGCCCTCCCCCGGCGGGTAGAAGAACGGCCCCTCCGGCAGGAGCGACACGAGGTGCTCGAGCAGCGGCCGGACGCCGTTGCCGGTGCGGGCCGACACCGGGAAGATGTCGTCGGCGACGTCGAGGTCGGCGGCGGCCTGGAGCGCGAGGACGGTGCGCGGGCGGTCGAGCCGGTCGACCTTGTTGACGGCCATGACGACCGGTACGCTCGCGTTGCGCAGCGCGTTGGCGATGAAGCGGTCGCCGGGGCCGATGCCCTCCTCCCCGTTGACGACCATGAGCGCGGCGTCGCAGTCCTCCAGCTCGCGCTCGACGCGGCGCTGCATCCGCTCGGTCAGCGCGTCGCGCGGGCGCTGCACGCCCGGGAGGTCGACGAGCACGAGCTGCCAGCCGTCGCCGGTGGCGACGCCGCGGATCGCCCGGCGGGTGGTCTGCGGCTTGTCGGAGACGATCGCGACCTTGCGGCCGACCATCGCGTTGACGAGCGTCGACTTGCCGACGTTCGGCCGGCCGGCGAGCGCGACGAAGCCGGAGCGGGTGGCGGGGGCGTCGGTCACGGCGCTACCAGCTCAGCAGCTCGCGCTGGAGCGCGAGCATCTCCCCGTCGTCGGTCTCGTGGTCCATCCCCACGAGGTGCAGCGTCCCGTGGACGACGGCCTCGCGCAGGTCGGCGGTGTGCTCCGGGCAGATCACGACGTCGCCGAGCTCGCGCGGGCCGACCGGCTCGCCGTCCTCGTCGATCGGGAACGACAGCACGTCGGTCGGCTCGTCCTTGCCGCGGTGCTCGCGGTTGAGGTCGCGGATGCGGTCGGCGTCGACGAAGTCGACGGCGACGTGGCCGTCCTCGATGCCGGCGGACGCGAGCGCGATCGCCACGAGCCGCTCCACCTCGGCCGGCGCGATCGCCGCGGTGCCCAGGACCTCAACCTCCAGCACGGCGGAACTGGCTCGTCTGCTGTGCGGCGTGCTCGTCATAGGCCTCGACGATCCGCTGCACGAGCTTGTGGCGCACGACGTCGGCCCCGCCGAAGCGCACGAACTCGACCCCGTCGATCCCCTCGAGGATCTCGGAGACCACGACCAGGCCCGACTGGTGCTCGCGCGGGAGGTCGACCTGGGTGACGTCCCCGGTGACGACCATCTTCGAGCCGAAGCCCAGGCGGGTGAGGAACATCTTCATCTGCTCCGGCGTCGTGTTCTGCGCCTCGTCGAGGATGATGAAGCTGTCGTTGAGGGTGCGGCCGCGCATGAAGGCCAGCGGCGCGACCTCGATCTGCCCGCGCTCGAGCGCCTGGGCGACCTTCTCGGCGTCGAGCATGTCCTGCAGCGCGTCGAACAGCGGTCGCAGGTACGGGTCGATCTTCGCCATCATGTCGCCGGGCAGGAAGCCGAGCCGCTCGCCCGCCTCGACGGCCGGGCGGGTGAGGATGACCCGGTTGACCTCGCGGCGCTGGAGCGCGGCGGCGGCCATCGCGACGGCCAGCCACGTCTTGCCGGTGCCGGCGGGCCCGACGCCGAACGTGATCGTGTTGCGGCGGATCGAGTCGACGTAGCGCTTCTGGTTGACCGACTTCGGCGCGACCTTCGTCGAGCGGTGGCGCCAGACGACGTCCTCGAGGATGCGGGCGGGGGACTCGTGCGCGTCGAGCGCGCCGGTGACCGCCTCGATCGTGCCGGGGCCGATCTCGTGGCCCTGCTCGACGAGCTCGGCCATCTCGCGCACGACCTGGGAGGCCTGGCGGACCTCGTCGGGCCCGCCGTCGAGCGTGATGACGTTGCCGCGCAGGAACAGGTCGCAGTCGAGGTGGCCCTCGAGCGCCTTCAGGATCGCGTCCTCGCTGCCCGCCAGCTCGGCGGCGACGCGGTTGGGCAGCTCGATCTGGGTCCTCATGCGCCGCTCAGCGCCTCCCGGACGAGCTCCGACACGCGCCGGCCGTCGGCGCGCCCGGCGACCTCGCCCATCGCCACCGGCATGACCCTGCCCATGTCCCTGGGCGAGCTCGCGCCGCTGCGCTCGATCGCCGCGGCGACGATCGCGCGCAGCTCCTCGTCGGACAGCTCGGCGGGGAGGTAGCCCTCGATGAGCGCGGCCTCGGCCTCCTCGGCCTCGGCCAGCTCGGGCCGTCCGCCGTCGCGGAAGGCGCGCGCGGACTCCTGGCGGCGCTTGCGCTCGCGGCGCAGGACGGCGACCTCGTCGCCGCCGCCCTCCTTGGCCGCCTTCTGCAGCTCGCTGAGCAGCAGGCTCAGGGTCCCGACGCGCTCGCGCTCGCCGGCCTTGCGGGCGGCGGCGAGATCGTCCTTCACGCGATCGGTGACGGTGGCCATCGGCTGCTGCACATGGTACGGCCCCCGCAGGTCGGCTCGGGCGGGCGGCCCCGCGGCGCGGAGCGGCCCGCGTCCCGGGCGCCGACGCGGCCCCGTGTGGCACCTGGCATCGCACAGGTCGATGCCAGGT
>JADGIB010000099.1 GCA_019683665.1 Solirubrobacteraceae bacterium | reverse complement strand
CTGCGTCAGATGTGTATATGAGACCGGCCCGCGGGCGGCGGGCGCGACGCCCTCGGCGCCGGCCGCGGTGACGCCGGCCCGCGCGGCGCGCCAGCCGAGGTGCACGCCGCCGTCGGGCCGGCGGACGAGCACGTCGGCGCCGGTCCCGCGCACGCCCCGCGCCCGGAACGCCCCGGTCGTGCTCAGGTGCACGGCGCCGCTGCGCGGGTCGATCCAGGCGCCGTCGACGTTCTCGCTGCGGCGCGTGAGCCCGACCTCGGCGCCGCGCAGGAAGGGCGCCCAGCGCGCGGCGCCGCGGCGGCCCGGGCGCGCCGGGCGCAGGACGGCGAGGTCCTGCGGGGCGAGCCGCGTCCCCCCGACCCGGACGGGGCCCGCGGTGCTCACGACGAGGCGCCCGCGCCGGTCGACGGCGAGCGCGTCGATGTCGCCGTCGCGGCCGCCGAGGCCGACCCGCGCGGCGCGCAGCGCGACCGTCACGCGCCCGTCGCGGACGCGGACGACGTCGGAGCGCCCGACGCGGCCGGCGCCGCGCAGCCGCTGCGGGGCGCTGAACGTGAGCAGGAGGCTGCCGTCGCGCGGGTCGACCGCGAGCGCGTCGATCCGCGTGCCCGGCCGCACCCCGGCCTCGCTGCCGTCGAAGCGCAGCTCCGCGCGGCCGGTCTCCTCGTCGACGGCGACGACGTCGCGGGAGTCGGCCTCGACGCCCGCGACCCGGGCGCCGCGCTCGGCGGTGACGAACCGCACGCCGTCGACCGGGTCGCGGAACGCGTCCCAGGCCGGCTTGGGGACGAGCTCGTCGACGCGGAAGTCGCGGACCGGGCGGAAGCGCCCCTCCCCCGCGAACCGCGCCAGGCCGAACGTCGCCTCGGTGCCCCCCTTCCACGGCTCGTCGATGAACTCGAACGCGGCGCCGCCGAGGTAGGCGCCGCCGGCGCTGCCGGGCGGGGCCTCGCGCCACTGGGCGGCGATGTAGGCCGCCTGCTGGCCCTCGCTGGGCTCGCACGGCGGCGCGAACCCGCCGCACGCGTTCTGCGTGGCGACGCCGAGCTCCGAGAACCAGACGGCCTGGCCCGGGAACTCGCGGGCGAAGCGCTCGAGCCAGTCGTGCAGGTCGCGGCCGGGGTTGAACGTCTGGACGGCGGGGAGGTGGCGCTGGGCGATGAACGCGTCGCCGAGCCCGGGCTCGGCGCGGATGACGTCGAGCAGCGTGCGCAGGGCCGCGAAGGCGGCGACCGGCTCGCCGAACGTCGCGAACGACACCGGCACGGAGACCGGCAGGCGGCGGGCGGCGCCGAGGGCGTCCTCGGCCCGCACGAGCGCGGCGATCGCGGCGCCGGCCGGGCGCAGCCGGTCGCGCAGCCGGTCCGGGTCGTCGCCGCCGGCGAGGTCGAGCTCGTTGCCGACCGACCAGGCGACGACGGCCGGGTGCGGCGTCGTCGACGGCCGCCCGCTCTCGTCGACGTAGACCTGGCGGACGATGTCGGGCAGCGCCCGCCCGTCGGTCAGGACGAAGTAGTTGCTGATCGGGACGACGACGCGGATGCCGCGGCGGTGGGCCTCGTTGAGGAACCCGAGGTGGTCGCGCTGCGGGTTCCAGTTGTAGAGCCGGACGAGGTTGACGCCGAGCCCCTGCAGGGCGGCGAGGTCGCCGCGACCGCCGCCTTCCGAGGACCACAGCTCCTTGAAGGCGTCGTTGGCGAAGTCGGTGTCGAAGTACGGACAGCTCTGGCAGGGCGTGTAGTCGGAGGGCGCCGGCTGGTAGGCGACGCCCTTGATCGGCGCCAGCTCGGTCCCGGGCGCCGCGGCCGCCGCCGGCGCCGCGGCCAGCAGCGCGGCGGCCGCGCCGAGCAGCGCGCGTCCCGCCCGCGCGGCGGTCCGTCGTCGCGAAGGTCGCATGGGCGGCCAGCGTAGTCGGCGCGCGCGGACGGATCCGCCGGTTCCGCCGCCCTACGCCGCCTTCGAGGTCCGCGCCGCCCGCTCGGCCCGCTTGGCGTCCGCGTCCGGGTCGCGGCGGTCGGCGATGACCGAGGCGATCATCCCGATCGCGAACGCGGCGACGACGATGAGCAGGCTGACGACCGGGCCGATGTGGACGAGGTCCTCGATGAGCAGCTTCACGCCGACGATGCCGAGCACGATCGCGATCGTCTCGTCGAGGTAGCGGAAGCGGCGCACGAGCCCCTCGACGAGCACGAACAGCGCGCGCATCCCCAGCAGCGCGAACGCGTTGGCGATCCAGATCGCGAACGCGTCGGTCGTGATCGCGAACGCGGCCGGGATCGAGTCGATCGCGAACGCGATGTCGGCGAAGACGATCGCCACGAGGCAGAGCGTCAGCGGCGACGCGTTCGGCCGGATGCGCCGCGCGAGCCGGACGGGCAGCGTGTCCTCCGGGTCCTGGTCGTGCCCGACGCCCTTGAACATCCGGTAGGCCAGGAACAGAAGCGTGACGGCCAGGACGTAGATGACGACGTGGAACCGCTCGATGAGCGCGGTGCCGCCGAGGATGGCCAGGCCGCGCATGCAGAGCGCGAGGACGATCCCCCAGAACAGCAGCCGCGGCCGCGCCGGCGTGGAGACCCCGAAGTACGAGAAGAGCAGGAGGAAGACGAAGAGGTTGTCGAGCGAGAGCGTGCGCTCGATGAGGTAGACCGTCGTGTAGTCGACGGCGACCTCGGTCTCGCCCAGCAGGATGATCACCGGCGCGACGAGGATGCTCAGGACGAGCCAGCCGATCGACCAGGCGACGCCCTCGCGGAACGTCGGCTCGCGCCCGCGGGCGAAGAGCAGCAGGTCGACGAGCAGGAGGCCGATGATGATCGCGGCCGCGGCGGCGATCGGCCCGGGTCCGGAGATGACGGCGATCATGGGCGGAGGGAAGCCAGAGCGTGCACAGCGTAGAGCGCGCGGCCGTGCGGATCGGCGCCGGATCCGCCCCGGACGGGCGAGCGCCGCGGCGCGTCAGAGGTGCTTCGCGCAGCGCTGGACCTTGCGCAGGTCCGCGCCCGCCTTCTCGAGGCACTCCGTGTACGGGTCGGAGCCGCCGCCGGACCCGGTGCCGGAGGCCCGCTCGAGCGCCTCGGTCAGCTCCGACAGCGGGCGCGCGCCCTCGGGCGCCGCGATCTCCTGCGGCTCGTCGAGGTCGGCGTACTGGACGCTGAGCTCGAGCGTGCCGGAGGCGAGCTCGAGGCGGACGACGAGCCGGCGCAGCCGCTCGTCCTCCCTGCCGGTGTCGATCTCGACGCGCGCGGAGCGCACGGACCGCTCGAGCTGCTCGACGTCGTCGGCGCCGAGCCGCTCCGACAGGTCGTTGCCCTCGGCGACCTTCGCGACGTCGGCGACCATCCGGGGCACGTCGACCCCGGCGGTGATGCGGATCGTCCTGACGCCCTCGACCTCGCCCTCGCCCGCCTTGCGCGGGTCGACGAGCCAGCGGCGCGGGTCGATGCCGAGCGAGGCGAGCGTCGGCTGCGAGCGGCGCCGCTCGTCCACCTCGCGCTCGGAGGCGACGTAGCCCTTCGTGATCCGCTCCCAGTCGCCGGCCGGCACCTCGTAGGCCCGGCCGGCGACGACGAGGTACCCCTTGTCGCCGGTCGAGATCGCGCCTGCCTCCAGCGAGCCGCCGCCGGTCACGAGCGACAGCTGCCCGTCGAGCTTCGGGATCTGGCCCTCGCCGCCCCGCGCGAAGCGCGCGGTCAGCGTCCCCTCGACCGTGCCGCTCTCGGCCAGGTCGGCCCGCAGGCCGAGCTGCAGGCGGCCGCTCTCGACGGGCTGGTCGGACGAGAACGTCGCCTCGATCAGCTCCGCGGCGGACCGGTCGGAGGCGTCGTCGCCGCCGCAGCCGGCGAGCGCGAGGGCACCGGCGAGGATCACGGCGAGGACGGCGCGCAACGCAACTTGCGGGCGCATCGGCGGTTGAACCTAGCATCGTGATGGTGCCGCGCACCGCAGTCCTCGCCGTCCTCCTGGCGCTGGCCGCAGCCGCCTCCCCGGCGGCCGCCGCGCCCGTCCACGTCGTCCAGCCCGACGGCCGCGTCGTCGTGCGCGACGACCCGAGCCTGCCCGCCGCCGACCCGCTGCCGCCGGCCCCGGCGACGGCCCCCCGCGCCGCCGCGACGGCGCCGGCGGGGCGCGCCGCCGCCCGCACGCGGACGTTCGCGCGGGCCGTCGACGACCTCAACCGCCAGGGCCGGCTCGACCCGCTCGTCCACCAGGCGGCCAAGGACGCCGCCGCCGGCGCCCGCTCGCTGCTGCGCAAGCTGCCCAACGGGACGAGCAGGACGAACCTCAGCCAGGTCCGCGACCTGCTCGACGGCCTCGCCGCCCGCAACCAGGTGACGCCGGGCCGCGTCCCGGTCCTCACCGAGATCCTGCGCCGCAACACCGAGTACTGGAACACCGGCAAGGCGCTCTCCTACGGCGCCCGCGTCGAGTTCAGCGGCAGCCGCATCGTCTGGCAGTACTACCCGGGCGCAGCGCTGCAGCCGCAGTGGCTGGGGACGTTCGGGGCCGCCAACGCGCTGTGGCGCTCGAACCGGCGCGCGTCGGCGACCGCGCTGGCCGAGCTGCTCGACGAGGTGCTCGCGCTCGCCTCCCCGCGCGCGGGCGGCATCGCCTGGGAGAGCTTCTTCGCGTTCAGCGGCGCGCCGCCGGTGTGGGTGAGCGCCCTCTCGCAGGGGACCGGCATCCAGGCGCTGTCGCGCGCCGCGCAGAAGCTCAACCGGCCCGACTACCTCGAGGCCGCCACGCAGGCGCTCGGGATCTTCCAGGCCGCCCCGCCCGAGGGCGTCGCGCTGAAGCGCAACGGCGGCACCCACTACCTCATCTACTCGACGAACCCGCGCCTGCTCGTCCTCAACGGCTTCATCCAGGCGCTCAACGGGCTGTGGGACTACGCCCAGATCTCGCAGAACCCGCTCGGCCTGCAGCTCTTCGAGGCCGGCGACCGCGCCGCCCAGGCGGAGCTCGCCGACTACGACACCGGCGCCTGGTCGCTCTACGAGGGCGTCAACGAGTCGTCGCTCAGCTACCACCAGCTCGTGCGCGAGTTCCTCCAGAACCTCTGCCAGCGCACACAGACCGAGGCGTACTGCGCGACGGCCGAGCGCTTCCTCCAGGACGAGAAGACGCCGCCGGAGATCCGCATCCGCACGTCGACGGCGCGCGCCGGCAGGCCGGTCCCGATCCGCTTCACGCTGTCGAAGAAGTCGACGGTCTCGCTGCTCGTCGACGGCACCCCGATCACCTCGGCGACGCTCGCCTACGGGGACCGCACGCTCACCTGGGCCGGGCGCCGCAGGCCCGGCCAGGTCGAGGTCACGCTGAAGGCGCGCGACCTCGCCGGCAACACGGCCGAGGTGAGCCGGACGATCACGCTGAAGCGCAAGTAGGCTGGCGCGCGGTGGGGAGCCCGCGCACGATCCTCTACACCGGCAAGGGCGGCGTCGGCAAGACGTCGGTCGCCGCCGCCACCGCCCGCCGCTGCGCGGCCGCGGGGATGCGGACGGTCGTCCTGTCGACCGACCCGGCCCACTCGCTCGCCGACGCGCTCCAGCGCGAGCTCGGCCCCGACCCGACCCCGGCCGGCGAGCGGCTCTGGGGCCAGCAGGTCGCCGCCCAGGACGAGATGGAGCGCCACTGGTCGGCCGTGCAGGCGTGGGCGGGCGAGCTGCTGACCGAGCGCGGCGCCGACCGCATCTCGGCCGAGGAGCTGTCGGTCCCGCCCGGGATGGACGAGCTGTTCAGCCTCCTGCAGATCAAGCGCCACCACGAGAGCGGCGAGTGGGACGCGATCGTCGTCGACTGCGCCCCGACCGGCGAGACGCTGCGGCTGCTGTCGTTCCCGGACGTCCTGCGCTGGTGGCTGGCGAAGGTGTTCCCGCAGCAGTCGCGGCTCATGGACGCGGCGCGGCCGATCGCGCGCGCGATGTTCGACGTGCGCCTGCCCGGCGACGACGTGCTCGACGAGGTCGGGCGGCTCATCGAGAACCTCATCGCGATGAACGAGATCCTCCGCGACCGCGAGCAGGTCTCGATCCGCCTGGTGACGACGCCCGACCGGATGGTCGTCGACGAGGCGCGCCGCACGTTCACGTACCTGAACCTCTACGGCTTCCTCACCGACGCGATCGTCGTCAACCGCGTCTTCCCCGAGGAGGTCGGCGCGTACTTCGAGCCGTGGCGCCGCCGCCAGCTCGAGGCGCTCGAGGAGGTGCGCGCCGGGTTCGCGCCGGTCCCGGTCCTCACCGCCCCGTACTTCGCCGCCGAGGTCGTCGGCGAGGAGCGGCTCGACGAGCTGGCCGCCGCCGTCTTCGACGGGGTCGACCCGGCCGCCGTCCTGCACCGGCGCCTGGCCCAGGAGCTGCGCGTCGACGACGACGGCGCCGTGCTGCGCCTCGACCTCCCGTTCGCCGAGAAGGGCGACATCGCGCTGCGCAAGATCGGGGCCGAGGTGATCGTCCGCGTCGACGGGCACAAGCGGACGGTCGTGCTCCCGCCCGCGCTGGCGGGCTATCGTGCGGCTGGCGCCTCGTTCTCGGACGGGGCGCTGGAGCTTCGCTTCGACGAACCCGACGATGGCCGAGCCTGACCCCCTCGAGGAGCTGCGCGCCCAGGTGCGCGCCACCCAGGAGGCCGCCGAGCGGCTGATGGGCTCCGGCGTGCCGCCGAAGGGCTGGGACGTCCCGCGCGAGGACGGCCGGGCGTTCGCCGAGGAGGCGCAGGCGCTCGCGTCGCTGCTGGCGGCGCTGCGCGAGCTCGTGCCGCCCGACCTGCGCCGGCAGATCGCCGACCTCGTGCGCCAGCTGCTGCTCATCCTGCGGGCGCTGCTGGACTGGCTCGTGTCGCGCCTGGAGCGCGAGGTCGCGGCGGAGGGCGGCGCGCCGCCGCGGACCGCCGAGGACATCCCGATCGCCTGACAGGATGCAGCGACGATGAGCACCCCGCGCGACCCCGCCGATCGCGTGCGCACCCTGCTGCTGCGCGCCGACAACGTCCTCAAGAACGAGGGCGACCCCGCCGACCGGGCGCGGCGGGCCCGCGAGGCGCTCGAGGAGGCGCGGGCGGTGGCCGCCGGCGGCGGCGTCGACCCGCGCGTGGCCGAGCTGATCGAGCGGCGCCTGGCGGCGCTGGAGGCCGGTGGACCGGGTTAGGCACGCCTGGGCCAACCTCGCGGGCGAGCAGCGGCTGGCCGCGGTGGCCGCGTTCCTCCTGCTGGCCACGCTGTTCCTGCCCTGGTACGAGAAGTCGTTCTACGACCGGGCCAAGGGGACGTTCGTCGAGGACAAGCTCAGCGGGTTCGGGTCGGCCGACTTCGTCATGGCGTCGGTCGTCCTCGTCGCCGTCGGCGTGCTCGCGCTCCTGTTCGCGCGCGGCGAGCAGCGGGCCTTCCACCTGCCCGGCGGCGACGGCCTCATCGTGATGATCGCCGGCGGGTGGGCGGCGCTGCTCATCTTCTACCGGGTGCTCGACCACCCCGACGTCACCGGCGACAGCGCGACGATCGGCATCCAGTGGGGCGTCTTCATCGCGTTCCTCGCCGCCGCGTTCCTCGTCTACGCGGGCTACCGGATCCGGGCCGCGCACCGGCCCGAGCCGCCGCTGCCGGCCGCCGGCGACGACGTCGCCTTCGACCTGCCGCCGCGGACGCGGCGCCGCGGCGAGCGGCCGCGCCGCGCGGCCCCCGCGCCGCCGGCCGCCGAGTCGCCCGGCGTCGTCGCGCGGCCCGTCGACGAGGCCCCGACGCGCCGGGTCGCGCCGGACGAGCCGCCCGCGGAGGCCCCGACGCGGCGGCTGCCGTCGGAGGCGCCGGCCGAGCCCGCGCCCGCCCCGCGCCGGCGCCGCCCGGCCGGCGACGAGCCGCCGATGCCCGGCCAGCTCTCGTTCGACGAGGCCGAGACCCAGCACCTGCCCGACCGCTGAGCGCCGTCGCCCGCCGCGGCCCGGCGGCCTCAGAGCGTCGGCTCGCGCGGGTCGTGCGGCCGGCGCGGGTCGGTCCCGCCGCCCTGGTAGTCGACGAACGCGCCGACGAGGATCGCCGCGGTCGACGCGAACAGGAGCACGAGCCCGACGACGACGAGCCAGCGGGCCCGGGCGACGTGCCCGGCGATCGCGACGAGGACGCCGAACGCCATGACCGCGAGGAACGGGGCGGCGGGGATCGCGCTCGCAGCTGACGGCATGGACGGGGCGTTCTACCATCTGCAGCTCCCATGGCCGCCACCCCGACCTCCGTCGACCAGGTCCGCGAGGGCCTGCAGTCGGTCGGCTACCTGCCGGGCGAGTCCACCGCGCTCGTCGCCTACCTGGCGACGCGCCTCGGCAAGCCCGTGCTCGTCGAGGGCCCGGCCGGGGTCGGCAAGACCGAGCTGGCCAAGGCGCTGGCCCGCTACCTCGACCGCCGGCTCGTGCGCCTGCAGTGCTACGAGGGGCTCGACGAGGCCAAGGCGCTCTACGAGTGGAACTACCGCAAGCAGCTGCTGCGCATCCAGGCCGAGGCGGCCGACACCGGCTGGGACCGCGTGCAGGACGACATCTTCGGCGAGGAGTTCCTGCTCGAGCGCCCGCTGATGACCGCGATCGCCTCGCCCGAGCCGGTCGTGCTCCTGATCGACGAGATCGACAAGACCGACCAGGAGTTCGAGGCGATGCTCCTCGAGGTCCTCAGCGACTTCCAGATCTCGATCCCGGAGCTCGGGCCGGTGGCGGCGAAGACGACCCCGGTCGTCCTGCTGACCTCGAACAACTCGCGCGAGCTGACCGAGGCGCTGAAGCGGCGCTGCCTCTACCTGTGGCTCGACTACCCGTCGGTCGAGCAGGAGCTGGAGATCGTGCGGCTGCACACCCCGGACCTGTCCGAGCAGGTGGCGCGCAAGCTCGTCGAGGTCGTCCACATGGTCCGCGAGCTCGACCTCAAGAAGCCGCCGTCGATCGCGGAGTCGATCGACTGGGCGCGCGCGCTGCTGCTCCTCGGGGCCGACGACATCGACGAGCGGCTCTTCCGGGAGACGATGTCGGTGATCGTCAAGCACCGCACCGACCTCGACATCGTCGCCGAGCGCGTCGGCGTGCGGCTCGGCCCGGGCCCGGCGAGCGGCGTTGGCACCCAGGCTGCCTGATCCCGGCCCGCCCGGCATCTCGGCCCGCCTGATCGAGCTGGGCGAGGCGCTGCGCTCCGAGGGCGTGGCCGTGGGAACGTCGGAGCTGCTCGACGCGTTCGCCGCGCTCGAGGAGGTGCCGTGGACGAAGCCGGACGTCGTCCGCGAGGCGCTCGCGGCGACGCTGGCGAAGTCGCCCGAGGACCGCCGCGTGTTCGAGCTCGTCTTCGAGCGCTTCTTCTTCCGCGCCGCCGAGGCGGCCGCGGTGCGCGCCGGGATCAAGGAGGGCGCCGTCGGCACCGAGGCCGGCGGCAGCGGCGAGGGCGAGCCGGCCCCCGGCGACCGCGACATCGACCTCGACGCGCTGCGCCGGCAGATCGCCGAGGCGCTGCGCGAGGGCGACGAGAGCGCGATGCGCGACCTCGCCCGGCTGGCGATCGCCGCGTTCGGGCGCCAGGGGACCGGGTCGGGCGTCGTCGGCGTCGACGTCCAGCGCATCCGCCGCCAGCTCGGGCTGCGCAGCGAGCCGCAGCCGGACCTGCCGCCCGAGGACCCGCGCCGCGACGGGCTGCCCCGCGACGCGCTGCGCCGCTTCGAGCAGATCCTGCGCCGCGAGCTCGAGCGCGGCCAGATCGAGCGCACCGAGCAGCTCCCCGCCTCCCGCCCGCTGAACGAGCTCGACCGCGCGCTGCCGACCGGCCCGCTGCAGGACCTCGCCGCCGTCCATCGCGTCGTCGCCCAGCTGCGCCGCCGCCTGGCCACCCAGGGCATGGAGGCGCGCGGGCGCAGGCGCCACGCCCACGTCGACGTGCGCCGGACGATGCGCGCCTCGCTGCAGACCGGCGGCGTCCCGGTCGACCTGCGCTTCCGCCCGCGCCGGCCGCGGCGCCCCGAGCTGTTCGTCCTCTGCGACGTGTCGACGAGCGTGACGAGCGCGTCGGTCTTCTTCCTGTCGGTCCTGCACGCGCTGCACGACACGTTCCGCAAGATGCGCTCGTTCGTGTTCATCGAGCGCATCAGCGAGGTGACCGACGTCTTCGAGCGCGAGCGCGACTTCGAGGCCGTGTCGCAGGCGATCTCCCGCGACGCCGGGGTGGCCGACATCTCCGGCTACACCGACTACGGGCGGGTGTGGAGCGAGTTCCGCGACGCGGTCGCCGACGAGCTGCACCCGCGCGCGACGGTCATCGTCCTCGGCGACGCCCGCACGAACGGGCGCGACCCGCGCGCCGACGTGTTCGGCGAGATCGCGTCGCTGGCCGGGCGCACGTTCTGGCTGAACCCCGAGCCGCGCCTCTACTGGAACTACGGCGACTCGGTCATCGCCGTCTACGAGCAGCACTGCGAGGCGTTCGAGTGCTGGACGACGACCCAGCTCGAGGACTTCGTCAAGGCGCTGACGAAGCCGATGACGGTCTGAGCGCGCGGCGGCGAGGGATGCCCCCGATGCGCGGCGGGCGCCCGGCGGCGAGGCTGCCGGGATGACCACGATCGTCGACGCCTGGGCGCAGCACCCGACCGCCCGCTTCATCGCCCACGACATGCTCGCCTCGCTGCGGCGCTGGACGGGCGGCGCGATGCCGACCGAGGAGCAGCCGATCGAGCTGACGATCGCGGCGATGGACGCCGCCGGGGTCGACCACGCGCTCCTGAGCGCCTGGCACGGCCCGGAGGGCGCGCTCGTCTCCAACGACGAGGTCGCCGCCTGGGTGGCCGCCCGCCCGGACCGCTTCAGCGGGATCGCCTCGGTCGACCTGCGCCGCCCGGTGGCCGCGGTGCGCGAGCTGCGCCGGTGCGTGACCGAGCTCGGCTTCAAGGGGCTGCGGGTCCTGCCGTGGCTGTGGGAGGCCCCGCCGACCGACCGGCGCTTCTACCCCCTGTACGCGGCCTGCGTCGAGCTCGGCGTGCCGTTCTGCACCCAGGTCGGCCACACCGGCCCGCTGCGGCCGAGCGAGGTCGGCAGCCCGATCCCCTACGTCGACCAGGTCGCGCTCGACTTCCCCGAGCTCGTCATCGTCGGCGGGCACATCGGCTACCCGTGGACCGAGGAGATGGTCGCCGTCTGCCGCAAGCACGAGAACGTCCACATCGACCCTCGGCCTACACGGCGCGCCGCTACCCGTCCGAGCTCGTCCGCTACCTGCGCAGCCGCGGCGGCCGGCGCAAGGTCCTGTTCGGCACGAACCACCCGATGATCGCGCCCGAGCGCGCGCTCGAGGGGCTCGACGAGCTCGGCCTCGACGACGAGACCCGCGAGCTGTTCCTGGGCGGCAACGCGCGCCGCGTCTTCGGTCTCCCCTAGCCCGCCC
>JADGIB010000098.1 GCA_019683665.1 Solirubrobacteraceae bacterium | reverse complement strand
GGGGGGTGGCCGACCACCACCCCGCCGGGGGCGGCGCGGCCTCGGGCGACACGCACCGGCTCGGAGCCGAACCGCGCCGAGCCGTCGGCCCACGCGCCGACGAGCGCGAACGGGCGGTCGTCGCCGCGCAGCGCGAGGACGGCCTCGGCGGGCGTCCAGGTCAGCTCGATCGGCTCGCAGACGAGGCGGGCGGTCGTGGCCACCCCCGGAACGCTACCGGGGACGGGAACCGGCCTCGATACCCTTTCGGCGTGTCCGACCTCGTCACCGCCTGGCGCGAGCTCTCGGGCCGTCACGCGACCGTGGCGGAGGCGCTCGAGCGCGAGCTGCAGCGCCGCCACGGCCTGTCGCGCACCGAGTTCGAGGTGCTCGACCGCCTCGCCGAGGCGCACCGACGGCACTGCCGCATCCAGGAGCTGGCCGACGAGGTCCACCTGAGCCAGAGCGCGCTGTCGCGCCTGGTCAGCCGGCTGGAGGCCGAGGGCCTCGTGGAGCGGTCCGCCTGCGTCGTCGACCGGCGCGGGATCTACGCCTGCCTGACCCCGGCCGGGCTGCGCCGCGTCCTCGAGGCGCGGCCCACCCAAGACGAGATCCTGGAGCGGCATCTGACATGAGCGACCTGCGCGACCGCATCGGCCGGGTCGGCGTGTGGTCGGGCCTGCTGGGCTCGTCCGCCGCCGCCGACGAGCGCGCCGCCGCGGCCGAGATCGAGCGGCTCGGCTTCGGCGCGATCTGGTACTCGGAGACCCCCACCGGCAAGGAGGCGCTCGTCCACGCGGGCCTGCTGCTGGCCGCGACCGAGCGCGTGCTCGTCGCCAGCGGCATCGCCAACGTCTACGCGCGCGACGCGATCGCGGCCGCCACCGGCGCCGCCGCGCTGGCCGAGGCGCACGGCGGCCGCTTCGTCCTCGGCCTCGGCGTCAGCCACGCGCCCGCGGTGAGCGTGCGCGGGCACGACTACGGCCGGCCGGTCGCGACGATGCGCGCCTACCTCGACGCGATGGAGGCCGCGCAGCCGAGCTTCCCGGCGCCGCCCGAGCCGGTGCCGGTCGTCCTCGCCGCGCTGCGCCGCCGGATGCTGGAGCTGGCCGCCGAGCGGACCGCGGGCGCCCACCCGTACCTGACGACGCCCGAGCACACCGAGCGGGCGCGCGCGATCCTCGGCCCCGGGCCGCTGCTCGCCCCCGAGCAGATGGTGCTGCTGGAGACCGACCCGGCGCGGGCGCGCGAGACCGCCCGCCGGTCCGTCCGCTACTACCTCGAGCTCCCGAACTACGTCGCGAGCCTGCGCGAGCTCGGCTTCGGCGACGAGGACCTGACCGGCGGCGGCAGCGACCGGCTCATCGACGCGCTCGTGGCCTGGGGCGACGAGGCGGCGATCGCCGCGCGCGTGCGCGACCACCTCGACGCCGGCGCCGACCACGTCTGCGTGCAGCCGCTCGACGCGAGCCTGGCCGGCCAGCTCGGCCAGCTACGCCGCCTGGCGGGCCGGCTCCTCGCCGCGTAGCGAGCGCCACCAGCGCGCGGCGAGGACGAGCACGCCGAAGGCGATCCCCGTCCACAGGTAGCCGACGAGCAGGTCGATGACGAAGTGCTCGCCGCCGTAGACGAGCACGAAGCCCATCGCGGCCGTGTAGGCGGCCAGCCCGATCCGCACCCGCCAGCCGGCCGGCCAGAAGAACAGCAGCAGCATGAACGGGTAGCTGGCGTGCAGCGACGGCATCGCGGCGACGAGGTTGACGAGGTCGCCCTTGCCCTCCCACAGCGACGCGGCGGTGTGGACGCCGAGCTCGCCCCACACGATCGGCACGATCCGCACGACCTCGGGCATCTCGCCGTTCTCGCCGGCCAGCCACGGCGGCTGCGCCGGGTAGGCCCAGTACGTGGCCAGCGCCGCGAGCGTGACGAGGACGACGAGCGTGACGTAGCGGCGGAAGCGGTGGTGGGCGACCCGCCACAGGACCGCGGCGACGATCCAGATCACGAAGAAGTGGGTCATGTAGACGACCCACGAGGCGTAGTCGTACCACTGCAGCGCGCCGCCGCCCCAGAGCTGCTCCTGCAGCCACACGGTCGGGACCGTGCCGCCGCCGAGCCACTCGTCGAACGCGAGCTGGGGCGCGATGTGCGCCTCCCACGGCTCGATCGTCACCGCGCCGCGCAGGTAGTCGTAGGCGACGAGCAGCGCCAGCAGCGGCAGCCACTCGAGCAGCAGCGTGCCCCAGGTGCGCCAGGCGGCGACGCTGAAGGCAGCGATCCCGAGCAGCAGCCAGAAGAAGAGCTGGTCGCGCGCGAGCGGGATCCCGTCGCCGGCGATCGAGACCGCCAGCGCGACGACGTAGGCGACCGGGGCGAGGATCGGCAGGGCGCGGCGGGCGAGCGCCAGCGCGCGCTCGCGGCGCGACGGTCGCGCGATCGCGGCGGGAGCGGGGTCGGCCTCGGCCTCGGCGGCGCTCATGCCGCCCCATTCTCCCGAAACGCGCGCGTCGCGTGGCCGACGTCCTCAGCCGCCGCCGAGCACGAGCAGCGAGGACGTCGCGGTCGCGACCAGGCGGCCGGCGTCGTCGCGCACCTCGCCCTGCGCGAAGGCGACCCGCCGGCCGGGCTTCGTCACCCACGCGTGGGCGAGCATCCGGTCGCCGGCCCGGACCGGGCGCAGGAAGCTGACCTGGAGGTCGATCGTCGTGTAGGCGACGCCGGCCGGCAGCCGGGTGTGGACCGCGCAGCCGATCGCGGAGTCCAGCAGCGTGCAGGTGACCCCGCCGTGGACGAGCCCGAGCGGGTTGTACGTGCGCTCGTCGGGCGTGACCGCGAAGCGGACCTCGCCGTCGCCGACCTCGACGATCTCGAAGCCGAGCACCGACGCGATCGGCGGGGGCGGGAGCCGCCCGGCGGCGATCGCCTCCAGCAGCTCGCGGCCGGCGAGCCCGCGCGCGGCCTGCGCGGCCGCGTGCGGGTCGTGCCAGGTGATCGTGCGCCGCCGGGGCTCGCCGAACGCGGCCGGGGCGGCGGGCCGCTCGAGCGCGCTCACCGGGCCACCCCCGCGGCCGCGGCGGGGGCGCCCGGGGCCGCCTCGGGCGCCGCGAGGCGGACCGGGCCGATCGCCCGCGCGGCGAGCGCGGCGACGAGCCCGGTGGCGGCCATGAACGCCCAGCCGGCGTCCCAGTCGACCGGCGCGCCGACGACGGCGACGAGCAGGGCGACGCCGAGCACCGCGCCGATCTGGCGGCTCATCGTGTAGACGCCGACCCCGGCGCCCGTGAGGAGCATCCCCGGCAGCAGCGCGGTCGCGTAGGCCGCGTCCGGGCCCGCCCGCCAGATCCACCACAGCGCGCCGGCGGCGAACAGGACGCCGCCGGCGGCGGCGACGGCGCGCGGCCCGACCCTCACGGCCAGGCGGCCGGCCGGGATCGCCAGCAGCGCGGCGGTCAGGGGGCCGGGAGTGAGGGCGAGGCCGGCGACGAGGATCGACGCGCCCCAGACCTGGGTCAGGTAGAGCACCGACGACAGGAGCATCGCCCCGAACGCGGCGTTGAAGGCGAGCGAGGCGAGGCTCGCCATCGCGAACGAGCGCACGCGCAGCATCGCCGGGTCGACGACGGGGGCGCGGTGGCGGCGGCAGCGGGCCCGGAACCACGCGGTCCCGGCCGCCGCGGCGGCCAGCGACGCGATCGTGCCGGGGGCGCCCCAGCCCCACTCGGGCGCCTGCACGAGCCCGAGGGCCAGCAGGCCGATCGACCCGGCCAGGAGCGCGGTGCCGGGGAGGTCGGGGACGGCCTGGGCGCGGTCGCGGCTCTCGGCCAGCAGCCGCGCGGCGGCGGCGAGGGCGGCGGCGCCGACCGGGACGTTGACGAGGAACACCCAGCGCCAGCCGGCCTCGACGAGGACGCCGCCCAGCGGCGGGCCGAACGCGGCGGCCAGCCCGCCGACCGCCGACCAGATCGCGATCGCGACCGGGCGCTGGCCCGGCGGGAACTCGGGTAGCAGCAGCGCGAGCGAGGTCGGCAGCAGCAGGGCGGCGCCGGCGGCCTGGACGACGCGGGCGGCGACGAGGACCTCGAGCGTCGGCGCGGCGCCGCAGAGCGCCGAGCCGGCGACGAACAGCGCCCCGCCGGCCAGGAACCCGCGCCGGCGCCCGAGCCGGTCGGCCAGGCGGCCGGCGGGGACGAGCAGCGCGGCGAAGACGATCGCGTAGGCGTTCAGGACCCACGTCAGCGCCGCGGTGCCCGACCCGGCGAAGTCCTCGCCGATCGCGGGGAAGGCGATGTTGACGATGAACAGGTCCAGGCCGGCCATGAAGACGGCGACGGAGACGACGGCGAGGACCTTCCAGCGACGTTCCACGGGCACTCCGATCACGAGCTTGCAAACTGCAACCGGCACGGTACGGCACCTTGGTTGCGAAATGCAAGTGCCTTCGCGCTAGGGTGGGCGCATGCCGTACCGTCCGTTCGAGGGGCAGAACTGCTCGATCGCCCGGACCCTGGCGATCGTCGGCGAGCGCTGGACCCTCCTCGTCCTGCGCGAGGTGCTGCGCGGCCGCCGGCGCTTCCAGGACATCCGCCGTGAGACCGGCGTCGCCCCGAACATCCTCAGCGATCGCCTGTCGACGCTCGTCGAGCACGGGCTGCTGCGCCGCGAGCGCTACGGGGAGCACCCGGAGGCCTTCGAGTACCGCCCGACGCCCAAGGGCGCCGACATCGCGCCGGTCCTGTGGGCGCTGCTGCGCTGGGGCGACCGCCACGCCGCCCCCGACGGCCCGCCGGTCGTCGTCGAGCACCGCGCCTGCGGCCACGACGCCGCGCCCCGGATGCACTGCTCCCACTGCGGCGAGCCGCTGGAGCCGGCCGACGTCGTCGTGCGGCCGGGGCCGGGGGCGGCCGCGGCCGCCTGAGCGGCGACCGATGAGTTCGCCCGCCCGCGCCGGTCCCATCGACGTGCTCATCGAACGCGAAGGGACGACGCACCCGATCCGGGATCATCGGGCCATGACGGACGCTGCCATCCGCCTGCGCGGGGTCGTCAAGCGGTTCGGGTCGCTGACCGCCGTCGACGGCCTCGACCTCGAGGTCCCGTACGGGACGTGCGTCGGGCTGCTGGGCCCCAACGGGGCCGGCAAGTCGACGACGATGAAGATGCTCACCGCGCAGGTCGTCGCCGACGAGGGCGTGATCGAGGTGCTCGGCCACCGGCTGCCCGGCGACTCCAAGCAGGCGCGGGCCGAGATGGGCGTCGTGCCCCAGCTCGACAACCTCGACGTGTCGCTCACCGTCGAGCAGAACCTGCGCGTCTTCGCCCACCTCTACCGGGTGCCGAAGGGCGAGCGGCGGGCGGCGATCGACCGGACGCTCGAGATCGCCAACCTCGCCGAGCGGCGCACGGCGAAGGTCGACGAGCTGTCGGGCGGGATGCGCCGGCGGCTGCTCATCGCCCGCGCGCTGCTGCACCGGCCGCGGCTGCTGCTCCTCGACGAGCCGACCGTCGGCCTCGACCCGCAGGTGCGCCAGGAGCTGTGGGCGCTCATCGACCGGCTGCGCTCCGAGGGCGTCTCGATCCTGATGAGCACCCACTACATCGAGGAGGCCGAGCGCCTCTGCGACCTCGTCACGATCGTCTCGCACGGCCGCGCCGTCGCCGTCGGCCCGCCGCAGGACCTCATCGCCGAGCACGCCGGGGGCGAGGCGCTCGAGGTCTACGGGAGCCCGGCGCGGCTGGCCGAGGTCGAGGCGCAGGCGCGCCGGCGCGGCTGGCGGACCCGCCGCACCGGCACGTCCGTCGCCGTCCTGCACGCCGACGGCGACCACGCGCTCGACGGCGAGCGCCGCGCCGCGAACCTCGAGGACGTCTTCGTCCTCCTCACCGGGGAGGAGATCGCCTGATGGCCGCCACGACCGCCCCGGCGCCCGCCGCGCCGGACCGCCCGCGCCGCCGCCTCGGCCGCCTCGAGCGCTCCGCCGTGCTCGGGGTCATGGTGCGCGAGGCGATCAACTACTCGTCGTTCTGGCGCTCGTCGACGTTCTCGTCGACCGTCGACCCGACGATCTACATGCTCGCCTTCGGCTTCGGATTCGGGTCGCTCGTCAGCCAGGTCGCCGGCTACGACTACATCGACTTCGTCGGCACCGGCATCGTCGCGACGACCGTCCTGTTCAGCGGCGCGTTCCCGGCGATGTACTCGACCTACGTCAAGCACGCCTTCCAGCACACGTACGACGCGATCCTCGCCGCGCCGGTCGACACCGAGGAGCTCGTCACCGCCGAGGCGCTGTGGATCTCGGCCCGCACCGGGGTCTACGGGTGCGTGCCGATGCTCGTCGCGATCGTCTTCGGGCTCAACCCGAGCTGGGGGATGCTCGCCGTCCCGCTCATCGCCGCGCTCGCCGGCTTCGGCTGGGCCGCGTTCGGGATCCTCATCGCCGCCCGCTCGAAGGCGATCGAGAGCTTCTCCTACTGGCAGAGCGGCCTGCTGACGCCGCTGTTCCTCGTCGCCGGGACGTTCTTCCCGCTCGACGGGCTGCCCGAGTGGGTCCAGGCGCTCGCCCAGGCCAACCCGCTCTACCACTGCGTCCAGCTCGTCCGCGACGCCGTGTTCGGGACGTGGAGCCTCGACGACGTCTGGCACGCCGCCTTCCTGGCCGTCTTCGCGCTCGTCTCGTGGCGGCTGGCGATCCGCTTCATGGAGCACAGGCTGATCCTGTGAGGGCGTCGGAGGCGGGCGCCACAATGGCCGGCGTGAGCGACCAGACGTCCACGGCGGCCGTCCGCGAGCGCATCGCCGAGCTCGCGGCCGAGGTGCAGCGCCTCAACGACGCGTACTACGGATCCGGCGACACCCCGGTCCCCGACGCCGACTACGACGCGCTGAAGGACGAGCTGGCTGCGCTCGTCGCCGAGCACCCCGAGCTCGAGCCGCCCGACAGCCCGCTGCGGCGGGTGAACGCCCCGTCGGAGCTGACCGGCCCGACGATCCGCCACGCCCGCCCGATGCTGTCGCTGGCCAAGGCGACGACCGAGGACGAGGTGCGGGCGTTCTGCGCCCGCTTCCCGGGCCAGCCGTTCCGGGTCTCCGAGAAGCTCGACGGGCTGTCGCTGTCGGTCGTCTACCGCGACGGGCGCCTCGACTACGTCGCCACCCGCGGCACCGGCGCGATCGGCGAGCTCGTCACCGACAAGGCCCGCCACGTCATCCCCGGCCTGCCGCAGGAGATCGGGCTGCCCGGCCGCGTCGAGGTCCGCGGCGAGGCGGTCATGCTGCGCTCGACCTGGGAGGCCTACAACGCCGCCCACCCCGACCGGCCGCTGACGAACCCGCGCAACGGCGCCGCCGGCACGCTCATGCAGAAGGACGCCCAGGCGGCGGCCGCCGCCGGGCGGGTCCTGCGCTTCTACGCGTTCGGGGCCGACGTGGACGGCGAGCCCGCCGACGTCCCCGACGGGATCGAGGCGGCCGCGCAGGTCGTCTGCGCCGACGCTGACGCGGTGCTCGAGGCCGTGCGCGAGATCGGCGCCCGCCGCGACGGCCTCGACTACGACATCGACGGCGCCGTCGTGCGCCTCCACGACCCGGCCGCCTTCGACGCCGCCGGCTTCAACAGCGCCGAGCCGCGCGGCGCGATCGCGTTCAAGTACCCGCCCGAGGAGAAGCTCACGAAGCTGCTGGCCGTCGAGTGGCCGGTCGGCAAGATCGGCCGCGTCGCGCCGCGGGCGCGCGTGGAGCCGGTCTTCGTCGGCGGCGTCACCGTCGAGCACATCACGCTCCACAACCCGCGGCTGATCCGCGAGCGCGACCTGCGCATCGGCGACACGGTCGCCGTCGTGCGCCGCGGCGACGTCATCCCGTTCGCCGGCCGCTCGATCCCCGAGGACCGCGACGGCACCGAGCAGGTCATCGTCCCGCCGACGCACTGCCCGTCGTGCGGCAGCGAGCTCGAGGTCCGCGGGACCGGCGAGGAGCGCTGGTGCGTGAACCTCCAGTGCCCGGCCCAGGTGACCCGCCGGCTCATGCACTGGGCGTCGCGGCCCGCCGCCGACATGGAGGGGGTCGGCGACGTGTGGATCGAGAAGCTCGCCGACGACGGCGTCCTGCGGCGGCGCTCGGACTTCTACACGCTGACCGTCGACCGGCTCCTCGGCTACGAGCGGATGGGGGAGGTGAGCGCCCGCAACATGGTCGACTCGATCGAGCGCTCCAAGGGCCTGGGCCTGCGCCGCGCGCTCATCGGCCTCGCCATCCCGATGGCCTCCGAGGGCGTGGCCAAGCGGCTGTGCCTGGCCGGCTACGAGCGCATCGAGGACGTGATGGACGCGAGCGCGGAGGAGCTCGTCGCGATCCGCGACATCGGGCCGAAGGTGGCCGAGAGCGTCGCCGCGTTCTTCGCGCGCGAGGAGATCCGCGAGGAGATCGCCGAGCTGCGCCGCCACGGCGTGGTGCTCGACGTGCGCGACGAGGACCGGCCCGTCGACGCGGCCGCGGCCGGCGACTCGCCGCTGAAGGGCAAGACCGTCGTGATCACCGGCGCGTTCGCCGACCCGCGCAGCGGCGCGAAGGTCAGCCGCCCGGACGTGACGCGCCTGGTCGAGCAGGCGGCGGCGGTGACCGCGTCGTCGGTGTCGTCGGCGACCGACTACCTGCTGGCCGGCGACAACGTCGGCGCGTCGAAGACGTCGAAGGCCGAGAAGCTCGGTGTGCAGGTCGTCTCGCAGGACGAGCTGTGGCGCTGGCTGGCCGAGGCGGGCGTGGTGTGAGCGCCGCGGTCGAGGACGCCAACCGCCGGCTGCTGCGCGCCCGGGACGCGATGGACCGCGCGTACGACCGTCCGCTCGACGTGCGCGCGCTCGCGCGCGTGGCGCTGATGTCGGAGTCGCACTTCAGCCGCAGCTTCCGCGAGGCGTTCGGCGAGCCGCCGCACCGCTACCTGCAGCGCCGCCGCGTCGAGCGGGCGATGGCGCTGCTGCGCGAGACCGACCGCAGCGTCACCGAGATCTGCTTCGACGTCGGCTTCTCGAGCCTCGGCACGTTCAGCCGCACGTTCCGCGAGATCGTGGGGGAGTCGCCGACCGAGTACCGCCGCCACGCGGTGGGGCTGCCGGCGGTGCCCGCGTGCTTCGCGATGCGCTCGATGCGCCCGAGCAGCTTCGGAGAAGCGCGCGCGCCGGTCTCCGCGTAGCGTCGCGCGCATGATCACGTCAACGCGACTGTCCTCCGTCTTCGTCCTCGACCAGGACGAGGCGCTCGACTTCTACTGCAACACGCTCGGCCTGGAGGTCAAGGTCGACCAGGACCTCGGGTTCATGCGCTGGCTGACCGTCGGCGTGCCCGGCGACGACCGGGAGATCCTGCTGGAGCGCCCGGGCCCGCCGTCGATGGACGACGCGACCGCCGAGCAGGTCCGCGAGCTCGTCACCAAGGGCGCCGGCGGCGGCTGGATCGGCTTCGCCACCGACGACGCCCGCCGCACCTACGACGAGCTGGCGGCCAGGGGCGTCGAGTTCACCGACGGCCCCAGCGAGCGCAGCTACGGCATCGACTTCGGCCTGCGCGACCCGTTCGGCAACGCGATCCGCGTGGTGCAGCACCACGGCTGACCGCCCCCGTCCGGCACGTGTGGCACATGGCGTCCGCATATCGGATGCCAGGTGCCACACGTCCCCCCGGCGGGCGGTCCGGGTGTTCTTAGAGAGGTCACAACCGGCGTCCGCACACTGGCGCCATGCGCACCGCAACGAAGATCGGCCTGGCCCTCCTGGGGGCCGTGGTCCTCGCCTCCGGCGCGTTCGCGCTGGGCACCCAGCTCGACGACGGCTCGGCGGTCGCCGCCAAGTCGGACTCGTCGGGTTCGTCGTCGACGACCCCGAAGCGGACCAAGCCCGGGGCGCCCGGCGGGCCCGGCTTCTGGCGCGGCGGCCCCGAAGGGCTCGCCGACGAGCTCGGGGTCGAGGAGGACGCTCTGGAGAAGGCCCTCGACGAGCTGCGCGACGAGCTGCCCGACGTCGAGCACGTCGACCTCGCCCAGGCGCTGGCCGACGGCCTGAACGTCGACCGCGACCGCGCCCGCGAGGCGCTGCGCGACGCGCGGCCCGACCTGCCCGACAGCTTCGACGAGGCGCGCAAGGCCGTCGCCGCCGAGCTGGCCCGCATCCTCGGCGTCAGCGAGGAGCGCGCCCGCGACGCGCTCGAGCAGATCGAGCCGCGCCGGCCGTGGGAGCTCGCGGACGCGTTCGCCGACGTCGCCACGGCGCTCGGCGTGACCGAGGAGCGCCTCGTCGACGCGCTCGGCGAGGTCAACTGGCCCGCGATCACGGGCGTGTCGAAGGCGATCGCCGACGAGCTCGGCGTGTCCGTCGACCGGGTCGAGCAGATCCTGCGCGACGCGCAGAAGACCCAGGTCGAGCGGATGCAGCAGCGGCGCGACCAGCTCGTCGACGGCCTCGCGCGCAAGCTCGGCATCTCCGCCGACAAGGTCCGCGACGCGATCGGGCAGGGGCCGTGGCTGGGCTTCGGGTTCGCCTTCGGGCTCGGGTTCGGGCCGGGCTTCGGCCACGGACACGGTCCGCACGGCGACCGCGACCGCAACGGCGCCGATCACGGGCCCGGCATGATGGGACCCGGCATGCGCAACGGCTGGAGGCATCCATAGGCACGGCCGGCGAGCCGCAGGTGCTCGTCGTCGACGACGAGCACACTGTTCGCCACGCCCTCGAGCGCGCCCTGCGCCTCGAGGGCTTCGCCGTGTCCACCGCGGCCGACGGGCACGAGGCGCTCGACGCGATCGCGCGACGCCCGCCCGAGGTCGTCGTCCTCGACGTGACGATGCCCGGCCTCGACGGCATCGAGGTCGTGCGCCGCGTCCGCGACGGTGGCCTCGACGTCCCGATCTGCATCCTCTCGGCCCGCGACGAGGTCGACGACCGCGTCGCCGGGCTGCAGGCCGGCGCCGACGACTACCTCGTCAAGCCGTTCGCCGTCGCCGAGCTCAGCGCGCGCCTGCACGCGCTCCTGCGCCGCCGCGCCCGCACCGGCGGCGCGGTCCTGCGCGCCGGTGACGTCACGCTCGACCCGGTCGGCCACGTCGCCGCCCGCGGCGGGCGGGAGCTCGAGCTCACCCGGCGCGAGTTCGAGCTGCTGGAGACGTTCCTGCGCCACGCCGGCCAGGTCCTCTCGCGCGAGCAGCTCATGCAGCTCGTCTGGGGCTACCCGGCCGACGTCGACACGAACGTCGTCGACGTCTTCGTCGGCTACCTGCGCCGCAAGCTCGAGGCGGGCGGCGAGCCGCGGGTCATCCGCACCGTCCGCGGGGTCGGCTGGACGCTGCGCCCGTGAGGCGGCCGCCCAGCCTCCGCGCCCTCGTCGTCGCCGGGGCGGTCGCCGCCGTCGCGCTCGGCCTCCTCCTGGCCGGCCTCGCCCTGTCGGCGGCGATCGGCCGCGACGCCCGCGCCGACGTCGACGACGACCTGCGCC
>JADGIB010000097.1 GCA_019683665.1 Solirubrobacteraceae bacterium | reverse complement strand
GCGGATAGGCGGGACGGGTTCTCGGCATCGACAGACACATCCTTTCGCGGCCTGCACCTCGCAAGCCATCAGGTGTCCGTCAAAGCGGGGGAACTCCAACTGCGCCCGATCGACGCGCATGCAGCGCGGCTCAGATGCTCCGTCGACGAGCTGCGCGACGCGGTCGACGCGTGGAACGCCGACCCGAGGCAGGCCCTCAAGCTGGTCGTCCGCAACGACCACGTGGGACTCGTCGCCGACCCGCACCTGGAGATCCCAGCACCGCCCACGGCCGTGCGCGCAAGAGGCGCATCGGCTGCCCTCGACGCTGACCGGCTCCTCTGGCAGGTCATCGACCGCCAGCTACCGGATCCCGTTGACGACGACCTGGCCGCACGCCTGGCAGGCCTCGAGGCGGCGGGGCTCGTCACGGAGCTCGACGACGAGTGGCGGCCGACCGACCACGTGATCGAGCTCTTCGGCCGCACCGACTGGGACACCTCCGAGCTCATCGCGTTCGGTCGCGGCCGCACCACGCCTGCGTGACCTCGGGCGTGGCCCGCGATAGTGCGCCTTTCCGCACTGCCGTAGTTCACGAATCCGCACTGCGAACTGGCGCGTGTGTCCCGAAGCCGGGCGTCAACGCTGGCGACTGGTAGCTGTGGACGCAGCCGCGGCTGCGCGGCAGTATGAGGCCGTGATGTCCTCCGGATCTCCGAGCGCGTGACGAACGAGCCAGTCTGGCGCGTAGTCGTGAGGCGGCGCGTCGACGACGCTCGCGAGGCGCTCGCGCGGGCCGGCATCGTCGCCGTGTCCGGGCACGGAACTGCGTCATCCTGGAGTTCGACGTTGCTTGCTCGCGCGCCGACCTCGGATGCCGCCCGAGAGAGGGTTGAGCACGCGTTAGAACCTCATGCGTTCGTTGCGCAGATCGAGCGCGTGCCGGTCTACGTCCATGCGCCGATCGACGAGACCTCGCGCACCGCGTTCATCACCGCGGCCGGCACAGACCCGCGCATCGGCGGAGTCGTCGACGACGAGCAGGGACTTCTCGAGGCTTACTTCGTCCTGGAATCCAAAAGCGTTCCCGAACTTCTCAATGAGGCCAGCGGGCTATACGAGCGGGTACTTCGCGGCGCCGGGCTACCGCCGCAGCCGCCCGCTGGGCCGATGTACGTCACCGGCTTGCATGCACTGCTGGACTTCCAGTCCGAAGCGCGGAAGCTCCTTTCGCGAGCCGAAGAACTTCGTGCGAACGACGAGCCGGCGCTCGCCGTCGTTGTGGCCCAGACCGCGTGCGAGGTTGCGATACGGGACGTACTGACGGGACTCATCCAGGCACGCATTGATGATCCCTTCGCCACTTGGATCGAGTCTCGGTTCCGCACGTACAGCTTGACGAACGACCGCCAAGGGCTGGATCTCTGGCAGACGGTAACCGGCACAAAATTCCAACAGCAGCCGTTCTGGGATGCCTATGGGCGGCATGTGCGCCGCCGCCACGGCATCGTCCACGCCGGAGTGGATGCGACCGACGAAGAGGCGCGTGAGTCGTTGCAGGTTGCCGAGCAGACGCTCGACTACGTCGAGCGCGCTAGCGGTCTTGGAGCCCTCGGCTAGGCCCGGGCAGCGCGAGGATCCAAACGGCCCGGCGCACCGGCACGAATGTGGCGGCGAGCCTAAGGTCGCCTGCGCAAGGTCCCAACCGGCTGCTGATCCGCTCTCAGTCGGCGCTTCTGGCAATTCTCATGGCGTGCCGATCCGCTCTCATCGGCGTGCTTCCCGACAAGACCGAGGTCGACGCCTCAGCCCCAAGTGAGACGGTCATGCCTCCTAACGGGCGTTACGTCAACCTGTTGATCGGGAGCCACCGTTCTCGCCGGCCGCGTCGTGACGCCGGTTCCGTATTCGCGAACGGATCCGCCAAAGGGATGATGGTGACTTCAGCCGGCCGCGCGGATCGGCTGTCGGCCTTCCTGGCTACGCGCCGTGGCAGCGCTTGAACTTCAGCCCGCTGTCGCACGGGCAGGACTCGTTGCGGCCTGTGTCGCGCATCTGCTCGTCCGTGAGGGTCACAAATGCGCGCATCGAGAACAGCGCGGCGCGCTCGTCGTCGTCCATGGTGCAGCCGAAGCGATCGATCATCAGCCCGACCGTTTGGGCGAAGGTCCAGAAGATCCCGAACAGCGCGACATCGACCCGATCGGTCCGCGGTCCGACCTGGAACTCGATGCGACCCCGCGGCCTGGGCCACGCGAGCGTCGCGCGCAGGCTAGATGACGAAAGGTGCAGCATCTGGTTGTTGTCGCGCTGGGCGAGGTCGCGGTACAGGTGCAACTGCCGTCGCGTGGCCTCGTCCGGCCACATGTGCTCGATGGCGGCAACGCGGTCGTAGATGTTCAGCTTCGACCACGGCGCCGTACCGTAGGGGCCGTAGAGGGCGTCGAGCTCCTTGCGCCGGGCGTCGTCAAGCTGAGGGATCTCTACGTCCGACCAGATGTCGGTGTACTTGCGCACGACGTCGGCGAGCAGCATCGTGGTGTGCTCAGCGTGCTGCTCGTAGCGCTCAATGGCCGCGTCCGGATCTGTGGCGATCCAGTGTGCGTCGACCATGTCCTCAAACAACGACCGGTTCAGCATCTGCGCCTGGGTGCCATAGCCATCCATGGCCAGCGTGAGACTCGCGCAGTACGTGTCCAGCGAGCGGCAGAAGACGGCAACGAGCAGCGCCTCTGCGTCGGCCTGGAGTGCGCGGCCTTCAAGCTGGCCGGCGAGCATCTCAAAGGCGAGATCCCGCAGACGCTCGCACGACTCGATCACCTTGGCGAACTCCGAGCGGATTGCTGCGGCCTGTTGGTCAGCCTGCGCGTCAAGGTCCGAACGATCCATTTGTGGGCGATCTTCTCACCGACCATGGATGGTCACCCCTCCCCCTGGCCGATGCTCGGCGAACCTCGACGAGCACCGCACTATGTCGCGGCCGACATCCGCCCTTCGGCTCGGTCAGTCTCGTCGCGGCGTCCGTCCGATAGATCGGCTTCGCACCTCGGAGTCGCTCGCCTGCATCGTTCGGATCGGTGAAGACCTCGTCCCTCAGTGTGGGTCGTGGACCTGGCGCCACATGAACCCGATCAGCGCGCCGCCCGGGTACAGGCAATGGCCTCGCGTCGTCGGGCGCACCTGGATCGCGCAGCCCCAGCCCTTGACCGAGCACCCCTTCTCGAGCAGCCGGTCGCTGCACGGCCCGGGGTACTTGGCCTTCTTGCCGAAGCGCCGCAGGACGGCCCGCGCGGTGGAGCACCGGACGACGCGCCCGCGGTTGCTCTCGTGAGCGACGATGGACGTGAACTCGAACGCCCCGCTCGTGAGCGCGCGGCACCGGAGCTCGGCGTGCGCCACCGGATCGGATACGGCGCCAAGCAGCGCCCACGTCACGGGAAGCGCGACGGCGGAACACAGCACACGTCGCGGGATGTCACTCAGCAGTTTCATCGGTGGCCGCGTGAGGCGATTCGGAAGCGCGTCCCGTCGCAGTAGGGGCGCAGGCGGTTGGAGATGATTGCGCCGGCGCTGCGGTTCTCACGGGCCGGAACGTAGGCCACGTGTGCGCGCCAGCTGGTGCGGGCGAACGCCATCGGCCATTCGTCGCGGTCCATGCCCGGCCGGGTCGGGTAGCGAGCATCGTCGAGCAGCTGGTCGCGGCGCTCGTCTGCCCCGGGCCGGTTCACGGTCAGCACGCGCGGCCAGCCCGCTCGGATGGCCCGGCGGATGTGCGCGAGGACCGCCCGGTGGCGGCGGCGATCGAGCGTGACGGTGACCACACGGCGAGTCGTGGTGCAGTGCTCATCCGTCGTCGAGGTCGGCGGCGGCTCGTCGTTTGCGGGCGTCGACGGGGGTGGCGCCGGCTGCGGCTCGGGCGGCGGTGCGGGCGCCGGCGTCTCAGGTGCGGGGGCGGCCGCCCCGGAGCACGGGCACGGCAGGTTCTCGCAGTTTCTCTTCAGCCGAGTCGCGGATTGCCCGTGTTCATGGGGCATCTGCCGCTAGCCACATGTGGTTAGCGGGCGTTCTCGACGGGCGAGCGGTCGCGTGAAGCGTCGAGCGCCAGCGCCGTCACATCGACAAGCGTCGGTGTGATACGGTCGTGCGATGTGGGATCAACAACCGTCGTTATGACCGCCGCGCTCCCAACCAACCCTGCCGGACCTTCCGCCGCCTCGTGTTGCGCGCCGTCGGTCGGTCAGCTGCCGTTGCTGGAGGCTGAGCGCATCGCGACGCTGGCCAAGGCGCTTGGAGAGCCGTTGCGCGTTCGGATCCTCGACGTGCTTCGTCGCAGCGACGAGGCGGTGTGTCAGTGCGAGCTGATCGCGCTGTTCGACATCAAGCAGTCGCTGCTTTCGCACCACATGAAGAAGCTCACGGACGCCGGCCTGGTGACCGTCGAGCGCCGCCACAGGTGGGCCTACTACTCCACCTCCGCCGACGCCCTCCAGGAGCTGACCGCATGGCTGAGCTGACCACGCCTACCGCGACCTCGTCTTGCTGCTCGACCGAGGCGCAGGCGACCTGCTGCGAGCCGTCCGACAAGGCCGTGTGCTGCGACACGGCAGCCGGCGGCGGATCCTGCGGTTGCTCCGCCGGCCAGCAGACGACCGAGCCCGCGAACGACATCCGCGAGACGGTGCGCGCGAAGTACGCCGAGGCCGCGCTGGCAGCCGGGCAGTCCGGCGGCTGCTGCAGAGGGCCGGTCTCGACGACCGACGCCTCGGGCACCGAGGTGTTCGGCGCGGCGCTGTACGACGGCGCCGAGACCGACGGTGCGACCGCGGGCGCGGTGTCCGCATCGTTGGGCTGCGGCGTGCCGACCGCTGTCGCGGACCTGCATGAGGGCGAGGCCGTGCTCGACCTCGGCTCGGGGGCGGGCGCGGACGTGCTGATCTCCGCTCAGCGGGTCGGCCCGGCGGGTCGGGCGATCGGCCTTGACATGACCGACGAGATGCTCGATCTGGCGCGGCGCAACGCGGCCGACGCCGGCGTGACGAACGTCGAGTTCGTCAAGGGGCACATCGAGGACATCCCGCTGGCCGACGGCAGCGTCGACGTCGTCATCTCCAACTGCGTCATCAACTTGTCGGGCGACAAGCCTCGTGTCCTGCGCGAAGCGGCGCGCGTTCTGCGGCCCGGCGGCCGGTTCGCCGTCTCGGACGTCATCGCCGACCCGGACATGGACGACGCGACGCGCGCCGACATGGCGCAGTGGACCGGCTGCATCGCGGGCGCACTGACCCGCGCGGAATTTGAGCAGGCGCTCGGCGCCGCCGGACTCGTCGACGTCGAAATCCGCGAGACGCACCGTGTCCACGAGCACGCCAGCTCGGCGATCGTGCGCGCACGCAAGCCCCAGGCGAGCGCGTGACCGCCGCCGACAGCGTGGCCCACCCCGGGGCGGTCGAGCTCGTCGCCCAACAACAGATCGGTGATTTCCTTGGTTGAGATCCCCGGCGGCCACACGGCCGCCACCGCCACGACCGGCGAGGCGGCCGTGATGCGGCGCCTCTCGACTCTGGACCGGTTCCTGCCCTTGTGGATCGCCCTGGCGATGGCGGCAGGACTCGGCCTCGGCGCGCTGATCCCCGGCTTCGACGACGCCCTAGACGCGCTGCGGATCGGGACGGTGTCGCTGCCGATCGCGCTCGGCCTTCTGCTGATGATGTACCCGGTCCTCGCGAAGGTCCGCTACGAAGAACTCGGCCGCGTCACCGCCCAGCGCCGGATGATCGGCGCCTCGCTCGCGCTCAACTGGATCGTCGGGCCGCTGCTCATGTTCGCGCTCGCCTGGCTCTTCCTCGCCGGCCACCCCGAGTACCGCACCGGCCTCATCATCGTCGGGCTCGC
Source organism: Solirubrobacteraceae bacterium (assembly GCA_019683665.1). Classification (GTDB taxonomy): domain Bacteria; phylum Actinomycetota; class Thermoleophilia; order Solirubrobacterales; family Solirubrobacteraceae; genus Capillimicrobium. The sequence goes on along the minus strand of JADGIB010000097.1, from coordinate 5,647 downwards.
GCGCTGCATCGCGATGGTCCTCATCTGGTCGGACCTCGCCAAGGCCGACAACGAAGCCACCGCGCTGCTGGTGGCGATCAACTCCCTGTTTCAGATCGTCGCCTTCTCGCTGCTGGGCTGGCTGTATCTCACCGGGCTGCCGACCCTGCTCGGCCTCGACACCCAGGGCCTGGACGTCTCGCTGTGGGAGGTCGCCCGCACGGTCCTGATCTTCCTCGGCATCCCGCTCGCCGCCGGCTATCTGACCCGCCGGCTCGGGCTGCGTCGACGGGGCGAGGACTGGTACCGCACCCGCTTCCTACCGCGCATCGGCCCGGTCGCGCTCTACGGGCTGCTGTTCACGATCGTGATGCTCTTCGCCCTCCAGGGCGACGCGATCACCTCCGACCCGCTCGACGTCGTCCTCATCGCCGTCCCGCTGCTCGTCTACTTCTTGATCATGTTCTTCGCGAGCTTCTGGACCGGCCGCGCGCTCGGCCTCGGCTACGCCCAGACCGGCACGCTGGCCTTCACCGCCGCCTCGAACAACTTCGAGCTGGCCATCGCCGTCTGCGTGGGCGTCTTCGGCGCCACCTCCGGCCAGGCGCTCGCCGGCGTCGTCGGCCCGCTCATCGAGGTCCCGGTCCTTGTCGCCCTCGTCTACGTGGCGCTGTGGCTCGGACGCCGCTGGTTCGGCGCCGCCGAGGTCGACCGCCACCCCATCCAGACCGTTCACACCCCCGAGACCGCGGAGGCCTGATCCGTGTCGACCGTCCTGTTCGTCTGCAAGGCCAACCGGGGCCGCAGCGTCATGAGTCAGGCGCTGTTCAACCGTGCCGCCGCCGGCCGCCACCACGCGATCTCGGCCGGCAGCGAAGCCGACCCCGCCACCGCAGGCGGCCCGCACCCCCAGGTCGTCGACGCGATGCGCGAGATCGGCGTCGACGTCGCGACGCAGACGCCGCAGCGGCTGACCGTCGACCTTGCCGCCCAGGCCGACGCCGTGGTGACGATGGGCTGCGGCGACGCCTGCCCGGTCATCCCGGGCAAGAAGCAGCTTCGCGTCGACTGGGATCTCCCCGACCCCAAGGACCGGCCGCTCGAGGAAGTCCGCGCCACACGCGACGAGATCGAACGCCGCGTCAGCGAGCTCGTCGACGAGCTCGACCGGCTGAACCCCGCAGCCGCGTAGCCCGCACGTCTCGGCGCCGGTCACGCACGGTGCGGCCGCTCCCAGAGCTCGCCGCGCAGCCGGCTGTTCTCCTCGCGCAGCGCACGGATCTCCGCGCGCAACTTGTCGTTCTCCTGGCGGGCGTCGGCGAGGCTCCCACCCCTCGGCTCTCGTCGGCGAGCGCTCGTCTCCGACGAACAGCAGATGCACAAGCCAGGTGGCACGCCGGCAACCTCGCGCAACCAGTAGGGGACGTGGCGGGCCGTTCGCCGCCGCGCTACCGTCCGTGAGGATGAGAGTCGAGGTCCTGTACTTCGATGGCTGCCCCAACCACGAGGCGCTGCTGCCGCACCTGCGCGAGCTGCTCGGCTCGGCCGGTGCGAGCACGAGCATCGAGCTCGTGCGGGTGCAGGACGCCGACGCCGCCGAGCGCGAACGGTTCCTCGGGTCGCCGACCCTGCGCATCGACGGCGAAGACATCGAACCGGGCGCTGACCAGCGCACCGATTTCGGCCTGAAGTGCCGGCTGTTCGCCACGCCCGACGGACTGCGGGGTATGCCCGCAGATGAGTGGGTACTCGCCGCGATACAGCGGGCACAGACGCCGTCGAGCTGATGCCGACCCGCGTGCGCCGCTCCTAGCGATGACCGCGACGGGTTCACAGCGACGCAAGGAGATGACCGCCGAGGCGCTGCGGAGCACGTTCCCCGGATGTGAGGACGCGCCGCTGGCCGTGACGTTGCTGCAGCTGCTCGCCGAGGGCGAGCCGGTGACGACCGCCGCGCTGGCCCGGACGGCGGCACGGAAGCGCGAAGACGTCGCCGCGCAGGTCGCGCAGTGGCCGAACATCGAGCGCGACGACGATGCAGCGATAGTGGGGTTCTCCGGGCTGACGCTGCGGCCCACCCCGCATGCGTTCCACGTCGCCGGTCGGCGACTGCACACCTGGTGCGCGTGGGACACCCTTTTCTTGCCGGCGATGCTCGGTACGACCGCGCGGGTGCGTTCGACGTGCCCGGTGACCGGGAGAGCCGTCGAGCTCACCGTCGCCCCGGACGGCATCGACCACGCCGAGCCGGAGCCGCTGCACGTCTCGTTCCCGCCGCTCGCGACGACGGACACCTCCAACATCACCGGCTCGTTCTGCGGCCACGTTCACTTCCTCGCGGGCGATGACGCCGCGCGAGCCTGGCAGGACGCCCACCCCGAGGGCGAAGTCCTCGATGTCCGGGCCGCGTTCGCGCTGGGGTGGGCGACCGTCGCGCCGCTGACGGCGGCGGGAGCCGGAAGGGAGTGCTGCTGATGGCGACCGGCATCGGCTTGGCCGAGCTCAAGCGCCTGCTGGATGAGGGGGCGCAGCTGGTTGAGGTTCTGCCGGCGGCCGAGTACGCCGAGGAGCATCTGCCGCGCGCCATCAACATCCCGCTCAAGGAGCTGGACGCGACGAGCGTCGAGCCGCTCGACCGCTCGCGGGCGGTCGTGGTGTACTGCTCGGACGGCCTCTGAGACATGAGCCCGCGAGCCGCGTGTCGGCTCGAAACGCTCGGGTTCGACCCGGGACTCGTGTTCGACTACACCCTCGGGAAGGCCGACTGGCTGGCAAATGGCCTTCCCCGCGAGGGCGAGACTGTCGCCATCTTGTACGCCGGCGAGGTCGTCGATGCCGACCCGCCGACGTGCCCGCTCGACACGCCGGTCGCCGCCATCCGCCAGACCCTCGACAGTTCGCGCTACGGGTTCTGCCTGGTGCTCACCGCCGACCGCGTCGTGCTCGGCCGCGTGCGCCGCAGCGCCCTCGACGCCGCGCACGCGTGCGCGACCGCCGAGCAGGTGATGGAGCCGGGGCCGAGCACGGTCCGGTTCAACACGCGCGCGGAGGACCTCGTCCAGCGGCTGGCCAAGCGTGACCTGAAGACTGCCGTCGTCACCACCCCGAGCGGGTGCCTCGTCGGCGTGTTCCATCGGGAGGACGCCGCGGCGCGGCTCGGTCGCGCGGCGACCTAGGCACGGCACACTTGACTGGTGTTCGCGGTTGTCATCACCGGACCGCCAGGCGCGTCCGCCTGGCAGCCGCCCAGCAGACGATCGGCGAGGTCCGGCGCGAGAACGAGCAGCTGCGCGCTGAGATCCAGGCCCTACGCGAGGAGAACAGCCGGTTGCGCGGTGAACTGTGGGAGCAGCCGCGTCGTGCCTGACACGCGATCGCGGCGGGGCACCGCACGCACTTTCATCGCTCGCGGTCAATCATATCTGCTACGGTCAATGCATCATGGATGCCGTCGACCTGCGCACCGTCCTGTTTCACGGGCTGTCGGACCCGAGCCGACAGCGAATCATCGACCTGCTGCGCCGCGGTTCGCTGCGGGTGACCGACGTCGTTGCCGCGACCGGCCTGTCGCAGCCCAACGCGTCGACGCACCTGGCGTGTCTGTGGGAGTGCGGCCTGGTCGAGCGCGAGCGCCGCGGTCGCGAGGTCCACTACTGGCTGGCCGACGGCGTGGAGGGTTTGCTGGCGGTCAGCGACACGCTGCTTGAGCGGGCCGGCGAGCGGATCATCAGCTGCCCCAACTACGGCCGCGGCCGGCGCCGCGATGCGGCATGAGCTGCGGCTGTGAGCCCGAGCCCGAGGTCGCGCTCGGCCTGAGCTGGCGGGCGGCGACCTACCGCTTCGCGCCGCTGCGCAACGCGCTGATCGCCGGGCTGCTGCTCGCGCTCGGCATCATCCTCGAGTTCGCCGGCGCCCCCGAAGGCGCGGCGATCGCCGCGTTCGTCGCGGCGATCCCGATCGGCGGCTGGTTCTTCGCCAAGGAGGGCCTGGAGGAGTTCGTCGAAGAGCGCGAGATCGGCATCGAGGCGCTGATGCTCATCGCCGCCGGCGGCTGCATCGTCTTCGGGCTGTGGGAGGAGGCCGCCGCGCTGGTCTTCCTCTACGCGCTGGCCGAGGCCATCGAGGAGCTCACCTTCGCGCGCACGCGGTCGGCGATCCGCGATCTGCTCGACCTCGCCCCCAAGCAGGCGCGGCGGCTGGTCAACGGGCGCGAGGAGGAGATCTCCGCCGAGCAGCTGCGCGTCGGCGACGTGTTCGTGGTGCGGCCGGGTGAGGCGCTGCCCACCGACGGGGTCATCCGCCAGGGCCAGACGACGCTCAACGAGGCGCCGGTCACCGGCGAGTCGGTGCCCGTCGAGAAGGGTCCCGGCGACGACGTCTTCGCTGGCACCGTCAACGGCGCGCGCGGCATCGAGGTCGAGGTCAGCCGGCCCTACGCCGACAACACGCTGCAGCGGATCGTCGCGCTCGTCGAAGACGCCCAGAGCCAGAAGTCGCGCGCGCAGCGGTTCGTCGACCGCTTCGCCACCCGCTACAGCCCCGCGGTGCTGCTCGCCGCCGTCCTCGTCACGGTCCTCGGCGGCCTGATCGACGGCGACAGGACCGAGTGGGCGCTGCGCGGCGTAACCGTGCTCGTCGCCGGCGCCCCGTGCGCGTTGGTGATGTCGGTGCCCGTGGCCGCTGCCGCGGCGATCAGCCGCGGCGGCCGCGAAGGCATCCTCATCAAGGGCGGCCTGCAGCTCGAGGCGCTCGGCCGCATCCAGGCCGTCGCGTTCGACAAGACCGGCACGCTCACCAAGGGCCGCCCCGAGGTCATCGACGTCATCGCGCTGGACGACTACGACCGCCAGCAGGCGCTGCGGTTGGCCGCCGCGGTCGAGGCGCGCTCCGAGCACCCCCTCGCCCAGGCCGTCGTCACCTACACCGCGGCGCAGGGCATCGAGCCGCCGGCGGCCACCGAGCACCAGGCGCTCGTCGGCCACGGCGCCAGCGCGCGCGTCGACGGGCGCGAGGTGTGGGTCGGCAGCCCCGAGCTCGTCGGCCAGCGCGCCACCGGCGCACAGCTGCCCGGCGACGTCGAGCGGCTGCAGGACGAAGGCAAGACCGTCGTGTTCGTCGGCGCCGGTGATCAGGTGCACGCGCTGATCGCACTGCGCGACGAGCCCCGCCCGGAGGCCGCCCAGGCGATCGCCGAGCTGCGCCGCCTCGGCATCGGGCACATCTCCATGCTCACCGGCGACAACCACCGCACCGCACGCGCGATCGCCGCCGAGCTCGGCCTCGACGCCCACTTCTCCGAGCTCAAGCCCGAAGACAAGGTCGCCCAGATCACCCGCCTGCAACAGCAGCACGGCGCCGTCGCGATGGTCGGCGACGGCATCAACGACGCCCCGGCGCTGGCCACCGCCGACCTCGGGATCGCCATGGGCACCGGCGGCACCGACGCCGCAATCGAGGCCGCCGACGTCGCGCTGATGGCCGACGACATCACCAAGGTCGCCGAGGCGCTGCGCCTCGGCCGCCGCGCCACCGGCATCTCCCGCCAGAACCTGCTGTTCAGCATCGTCCTGCTCGCCGTGCTCATCCCCAGCGCCGTCGTCGGCCTGCTGACCGTCGTCGTCGCCGTCGCCGTCCACGAGGTCGCCGAACTGCTGGCCGTCGGCAACGG